>NZ_JAPWDU010000001.1:600000-856032 GCF_027257155.1 Cerasicoccus sp. TK19100 | reverse complement strand
CATCGTCTAGTCAGGTCTAGGACACTGGATTTTCATTCCAGCGACCGGGGTTCGAATCCCCGTGGGGACGCCACTTTCAATCACCAGTTGAAAGCGGGACTGGCCATAGAAATACATTCTTTCCAAGTTCACGATAAAACCTATCGCGACAGACAATTTTCAGGTCTGTCCCCATCGTCTAGTCAGGTCTAGGACACTGGATTTTCATTCCAGCGACCGGGGTTCGAATCCCCGTGGGGACGCCACTTTTTCCATAAGAATACGGATGTCCCAAGCATCCATTTTTTTGTGCCCAGGTTAACCGGGATGAGAACCACGCAGGGGTTCGACGCAGTGAGCGCTGAGCGCGAACGAAGATGGGGCACCAAAGGTGGTCCGCAGGACTTGCTAAGCAACCCAATCCCCGTGGGGACGCCACTTTTTCCATAAGATTACGGATGTCCCAAGCATCCGTTTTTTTGTGCCCAGGTCAACCTGAATGAGAACCACGCCAGCGTGCTGGCGCAGACGCCGAGCACTACAAGGCGTTGTTATATAGGCTGCGCTCTTCGGGCAACAGATTGTCGACATTGATGCCGCGCTGGAACTCTTGGGCCCTTTCCTCATCACCCAGCTTTGCCGCCAAAAGCAGCCCCACCAGTCGGCAATTCGGAATCGATAAATACTTGGGATCGAGGCGCGCATAAGTCGCCTGAGCTTTATCCACGTCACCGAGTTGCAAGTAGCAAAGCGCCAGCGCCGAATTCATAGCATTCGGGCCGCCTGCGTCGATAATCTCCTGCATCTCTTCGACGTCTACTTCGGTCACCTGCCCCAAAAGCGCTCGGAGATACACGCGGTTGTTAATCATCGATTCATAATCCGGGGCCACGTCGAGCACTTCAACCGTGACATCCAACATCTGCTGTGTCCTGCCTGCCGCGTTCAACACGGTCATCACCTTCGGCGTATAGGTGACCTTGGCTTGATCATCCTCGATGGCCATAAATGCTGCCAGGCCAGCTTCAGCCGCAGCCTCATTCCATTGTCTACGGCTGGCAATTTCGCACAGAGCGTTAAGCTCGTCGTAGGCATTTGCCTGATCCGCTAATTCAAAGGCATCTTGCCACTGCTGCGTGGGCTCACCACCTGGCCCAACAGCGTAAGCTGATAGATAGGCCAACATCAATGCCCGGCTAAGCGCGTCAATCGGTTTATCAGTGCGATTCAGAAACTCTTGGGAAGCAACTCGGTCTCGGCTAAGCGCCGCAATGATGCCCGCATCCCAACGTCCGTTTCCGACCAGTTTCTCACCCACATCACTGTCCAGAAAGTTCCACATTTCCGCATAGGCCCCCTGCCCGATCAACCACTGCACCAAGAGCACCGGGTGGTCCTTACCCTCGCGCTTGATGGCTCCCTGAATGACGCCGGTGCGCCCCAGCGGCTGCAATATGATTTGCTGATTGTCCGCGAGCAGGCGACTTTCTGCGGTGCTAGTGCGTGGCTCTCTCAGGCGATAGATCAACCACTTCCGGTCTGCATCAAAGAGCGGGATCTCTGGCGTTGTCGCCAGAATGAATAACGCCTGTCGGCCGAACTCATCAGCTTGCTCCGCGGCCGCTCTCAAGTTCGCCTTGGCCTGCACCTTGGCCGCGGTGTTGTTTGTCCGCAATAAAAGTTTACCACTTAGCAGGCGGGCCTCAGAATTCGTTGGGTTGAGCGCCGACGCGTTCGACAACCGCTCCAAGGCCGCCGGAACATTATCTTCTTTTATCGCCAAATTGGCCATGAGCAATTGGTAGTCCGGATCGCCAGACATCGACTGCTCCAGCTTTTTGCTAAGCTCATGGGCTGGCTTGAACTGATTGGACTGAACCAGATACGACAGCATTGCCCTGCTGATCTCCGGATAGTCGCGCGCATCACGCTCGGACAACAACGCCATGACCTCATGATAGGCATTCTCCGGACTTAGCTCGATCAGAGCGCGCAAATAAATCTCAAGCGCCGGCTCCTTGTCCACGCCGTATGCAAGCAGCAGCCTGGAGTGCTTAACCGCATCCCGGTAGTTACGTTCGGCAATGGCGCGCTCCGCCATAAACAAAGAGTAGCGCTGCCAGCCCCAATATCCACCGCCCAATAACGCAGCCACAAAAATCAGGGCAATCAAATGCGGTGCCCAACGCCTCAAACCGGGTCCTTCAGAATCTGTCGCCATGTCCCACCGATATCGAATCTGCAACGCACGCAAAGACAAAAAGCGGAAAAACCGTAACTAACCACTTCGAGAAATCATGGTTGAGCCCATTCGCGTGCCGTGGATAATATGCTGCAATGAGCCATACGTTCGAATGCGGCATCTGCGGTGCCACGGTCAAAGCCAACGCCCTCGCCTGCCCCGAGTGCGGTGCCGATGAGCGCACGGGACTGCACTCGGGAGAGTCGGCTTACGACGGACTCGAGCTACCCGAAGATGACACCTTTGATTACGACGAGTTCGCGGAGCGTGAATTCGGCACCGTGCGACCCAAATCCGCCAAGGACCTCGTGTTAAAGATCGTCGCCTTACTCCTGATCGTTGTTATTTTCGGCGTCTTCGTTTTGTGGTGATTCAGTCAGGACTCGTGGTCCGCTAATAAACACAATGGCGACCACTAATAAATCGCCTGCGAGTGACACATTGAAGAATTCACGGCGTTTTATGCGCCATGATGAAATCGATAAAATTACCTATTCGCCGCGTTCTCAACCTTAGCCTCTGGTTAATGATCTGTTTCCTCAGTGGCACGGGTGCATTACTCTACTGGCGTATGCCTCACGGCCCGGAAGGGCGTAGCCTGAGCGTATTCGGGCTATCGAAACATGACCTGATCGAACTCCACGCGATTTTCGGCCTTATTTTCGTCGGCCTGATTATTGCCCATCTCTGGCTAGCCTGGCCCTGGCTGAAAAACGCAGCTGCCAAGAAAAAGCTCTGGCCGATATTCAGCGGCATTATCGCAGGCCTTGCGCTCGCTGGCGGCATTGCCTTGGCTCCGCTGCAAACGAATGCCAACGGAGCCAACGAAAGCAGCGAACAATCCGACTGTGAGGCCGATGCAGTAGCGGGTCACAATAACCGCAATGGAAACCGCAGTGGACTGGGCCCAATGCGCTGGCAAGAGACGCATGAGTGAAAGTGCTCTAGCTCACACCAGGCCTGGAAGCTTGGACTTGACCCGCTTAATATCAGCTGACGAAAACTCTTTGCCCTCCAGCACCAGAATCAGCGCCTTCAAGTCGCCATTGTCCAATTCGTAGCGCGCCTTGGGCGAGGCCTTCGCCATGTCCGTGATGCGGGTCTTGGCTGAGCGGAAATTTAGCGGCTTCTTGGGTTTCTTTTCCTTGAGCTCCTGCTCCGCCTTGGCAGCGGCGGCGTCTTCTTCGCCAGCGGGGGCCTTCATCAGTTTTTGGCAAGCGGCCTTGGCACGATTCCAACTCGTCTCGCCGTTTTCGAGCAACTTCACAATCTTTGACGGCATCACGGGCGCGTAGCGGAGAATTTCGTCCACCCAGGCGGGGCTGCGATCCAGAAATTCTCCGATGCGCTCTTTGGACCAGTTGACATTGTTCAGGTAGACCACCGTCTCGAAGTAATCCGTGATCTTGGTGTCCACGCGGTCGGAGTTGAGCTTAAGGTTCAGCGCCCGCATTTCGTCGGCCGAGCCCGCCACCACACGCACGTCGACGCGGTCGAAGTAGCCGGGGTTTTGTTCCCGGATTCTGTAGATTGCGTT
The DNA here is from genome assembly GCF_027257155.1 of Cerasicoccus sp. TK19100. Taxonomy (NCBI): domain Bacteria; kingdom Pseudomonadati; phylum Verrucomicrobiota; class Opitutia; order Puniceicoccales; family Cerasicoccaceae; genus Cerasicoccus; species Cerasicoccus fimbriatus. Next base: position 852,274 of record NZ_JAPWDU010000001.1, on the reverse strand, counting down.
AATACGGTGAAATCCGCCGATCAGATAAAACTCACCAGGAGATTTTTCCCAAACCACCAGCGGCTCTAGCAGTCCATTGGCGAGGATGTCCTTGGCGTAGTGATCCACCTTGGACTGCGTGAGGTTGCGGTGGTTGACCACCGTCGGATGCATCTGGATCTTGTTAATGCCCAGATAGTCGAAGCGTTTCGTAGTAATCATGGTTAGAAGCGGTAGCTGATAGGACACATTTACGCCTCCCATCAGCCAGTAGCAATAAGCAGAAAGCCTGCCCGTGCGACTATAAATTTCCCTTCTGCGCTTGATGAAATCATATAAAATACAGTTTAATCCCGACGACTTAAGGGCCGATAGTAACCCCGCTGGAAAGGCCATTTTCGATACGCTGACTGATTTCATGAAACAACTGACACTTTCTTCCACTTTCTTGGTGCTATCCACGAGCGCGGCTTTCGCCCACGGTATTTTCCGCGTTGGACAGGATGCACAATCCATGGGCATCGCAGGCATAAATATCGTCGCCGCAGATACGCCTACCAATGCCATGACGGGCAACCCCGCCGGTCTCGCCAGCCAAGACGGCGCGGTGCAGGGCACGGTCGTCATTACTGGCTACTCGGGTGAATTTTCCAACGCAGCCAACACCAACTCACCATTGCGCAATCCCGTGACGCCCTACGGCTCCGCCGCCGCAACCTACCGCCTTGAGGACAATCCAGACATTACCTTGGGCATGTCATTGGCTCCCGATGCGCTGGCGCGTGGCTACTGGCGCTTTAATGACTCCGGCGCGACGAACTATGGCTATACCGACCACGATTCACGACTCATCACCTACCGCTTGGCCTTCGGCGCAGGCTGGCAAGCTACGGAAGACTTCTCCGTCGGCGCGACAGCGGGCGTAACCTACAACGATAATTACCTGAAGGCACCCTACACGTTTCAGAACGCTGGTGCCCTGACTGGCGCAAAAGTCCTGCTGGACTTGGAAACCGATGGCTTCGGCCCGAGCTTTTCCCTCGGCGCAAACTACGACGTGACGGAATGGGCCAGTATCGGCTTTCGCTACATGTCGCCAACGTGGCTATACACCGACGGAAGCGCCACCGGATTCAATCCCGGCACCGGTGCCTTTAGCTATGATGCCAAAGTCGACCAGCAACTGCCGCAACGCATTGGTATCGCCTTTGCGGTGGAACCGGCAGACTGGCTCAGCCTCTTTTTCCAAGCTGACTGGGTCGATTATGCCGGTGCCTACGACACACTCAACATCGAGCTAACCAACGGCAGCAACCCCGGTGGCCCGCTCCCGGCGGCCTTCAATGAAACCAGCCCACTCAGTTGGGAAAGCGTCTGGGTATTCGCCGTTGGCGCAGAGGTGGACATTACCGACGACCTCGTCTGGAGTGTTGGCTACACTTATGGTGAGAGCCCTGTCCCCGACAGCACCCTTACCCCCATGACGGCCGCAATCACCGAGCAAACGATCACCACTGGCCTAAGCTACCGCTGGGACTCGATCGAGGTTGCCATCGCGTATCAGTACGATATACCCAATACGCAAACAACGAACAGCAGCATCCTCCTGAGCGGCGAGTACCAAAACTCCAGCACCAAGCTGGAGGGACATACCGGGGCCGTCTCGCTGACTTGGTATTATTAGTTAAATGACCCCAAAACAGATACTCTACACCGCATTTGCATTGTTTTGCTCAACCATACTTTGTGCTGAGCCAATGACACTGCTAGACATTGACTTCAATAATCCTGAGCAAGCAGCGGCTAAGAGGATCCTCAAACAACCAAACATTGCACTCGCCGAGGGCGACGGACACGACGGCTCCAATGCGATTCGCGTCACCTACACCGGGAATGAAGTGGGTAGCGAGCGCGTGGTAACGCACATTCCCTTCTCCCGCAAAACGGATTATGCGGCACTCGATTTCGACGTAAAATTCGAGGACGGCTGGCAATTTGTCCGCGGCGGTAAACTACACGGCGTAGGCCCCGACATGCCAGTAACCGGCGGCCGCGAACGCCGCCCCAACGGTTGGAGCTCACGCATTATGTGGGCAAAGGACGGCTTTGCGCGCACCTACCTCTACAACCAAGACAAACAGCAAAAATATGGTACGGGTATGAGAACGTCTGAAAGCGTATTCAAGATCGGCGAGTGGCAGCACGTGAAAATCGTTACTCAATTGAATGACGCCGGCCTAGCCAACGGCTACACCCAACTTTTCATCGATGGCCGACTGGTTGCCGACTCCCAGAACATGGAATTCCGCGGCCAGGACGGCGACGAAACATTGATCAGCAAGTTCCTTTTCAGCACGTTTCACGGCGGAAGTGATCCCAGCTGGGCTCCCACTGATGCGGACGGTAACTTCGTAAATACTACAGCACTGTTCGATAACTTCAAGGTCACCACTGGTGAAAAAACCTGAGACTGAGGTCATGATCTGAAGTATCCCTTTGGGGCAGAGTGCTTATGCAAACGCATATCTCACGTCAATAGTGCTGCCTGCACAGCTCTCGTTGATCAAGCCAAGAAATGATAAATGCATGCGGCACGGTTAAACTAAAAAGTAGCACTAAATAGATCCCTGTGACCTCTGCCGGACTTACCTGTGAGCGCCAAGCCAAGATAAACACAAGCGGAGCCATTGGAAGCAGTGCAGCCCACATTACGCGACCATGCGCCTGGAAAATTCGCTTAGCCTGCCGCATGAGATGAGACTCAGACTGACTGCTCGCAGTTAAGCGCAACAGATGTCGATAAGCATGCACGCAAACGAAATAAAACGCCACAGCGGTAATGGGCGGAGTCAGCGCAAAGAAGAACGGTAAGCACAAAGCCTCCAGTGCAAATAGTTTAGAAGCACTCGAGGCGTCCACGTGACAACGATAGAGAGCGAAGCCAAAATCAGTAAAATAACTAACGATGAGAACGGCTAACAGCAATGACGAGTGCTCAGCGAAACTAGCGTTTTCCAAACCAAACCAACTGACAAATCCACCGAGCACCTGAGCCGATTCGACAGGATGAAAATATATCGGAGCCGTGACAATCACCAAGCCACGCGCCATGCCTACCATTGCGCGAAGCAACCTACTTTGCGATGCAAAGTAACTCTCTGCCGTCCCCCAATGCCAGGCCGTTAGCACTAAGAAAAACCCCAGCGCCAACAACGGAGTAAAAAAGCAAAAGGCTAACACCGCCGCAACTCCAAGCAGGTATAGGCCACAGAATTTAGCGAAACTCAACGAATCCGACCACCACTGCATACGGCGGCTAACTTCGATATCCATGGCACCATGCGGCATGCCAAAAAAGAGGATTGAAATCGCAAGCAGCGCATATCCCAATCGATCAGATACCAGCCCCACCGCGCTCAAACCAGCCAGCGAAAGCATCCCAATAAGTGGTAAACCAAAATAAACTGGCAAACTAACCTGCATTCGAAAATAGCGCGCGTAGGAAGGGGCGCTTGGGTAGAGACATTACGATCCGAAAATCATCGCTTAGCGAACTTTTGTCCTGCAGAAAACGAATCAATGACTCGGTTGGCGCATGCCCAAACAATTTGTCAAATATCTCCGTCGCCATCTCAGTCTCACTGCGCAGCACGCGCAGAAAAATTTGGTCCAGCAATGCATATTTACCAGGCCTACGCCAACACTCTCCATGGCCGGCATGAATGCGCTGAGCCACTGCTTTGGCCTGCTGACAGATCGCTAAAAAGCTATAGCCACTGGAGGCACGAAGCGCTCCCGCACCAGCACCAATGCAGTAGTAGTTTGAGCTCAAACTCGCGTGTGGCTGCTCGACCTGCATCGGCAAACAGCCCTGCTCCACTCGCTCCACTCGAGTCACGCGGCCAAAATGCGACTCAATGTAGCGTTGCAAATACGGCTCAAGAACCGTCGCGTCCTGCATCTCTGGATGAAAACACGTCAGCTCGATGAACGCACGCTTCGTACTCGTTGGCAACACGTAGCCAAAGCTGATTCCCGGCCCTTCCGCACGGTGGTCCATGATCGTCGCACGGTCTGATGGAAATACATTCCGCTCCGATATAACCTCCCACCCCAGAAAGCTTTGCCATAGGCTTGGTGAACCCGTTTCACGATACCCTGTGCAGTCGACCAAAGTTTCCCCCGCTTGGATCGCGCCATTGAGCGAAGGCGTCTCGACATCCTCACCAAAGCGAAACGAAACATTATCATGCTGTTGCAATCGGTGGTGCGCCCACTGATAAAAGTCTGGCGCATAAACCTCCTGATAAGGCGTGGATGGCGAGCCATGCACGCGACGCCCGAGAGAAGAAACGACTTCCCATTCAGGCCACTGACGTCGACTCAGGCTAGATAACACCTCCGGGGCTTCACCCCAAAAGCACCAACGCTGCTCGCGATAAAAATGCTGCCGCCGGTCTAGCAGCTGGATTCCTCCTTCGTATCCAGCGTTGATCAACTCCAGTGCCAAAATCGTTCCCGCAGCACCCGCCCCGTAGATCGTGACGTTTCGCGTGTGCGGCAAACCGGACTCAGCCGTAGCGTTGTCCGGTTGCGAGCGTGTTAGTTGACTAGCCATTGTCTTCAGTCTTCAAGGAAGCTTTCAGACCCCAGGCGCAGGAATAGACAACCATGGCCAAGCCGACCTTGTTAATGATGTCGCCAACGTTGTATAGCAACTCGCGGACTTCCGCAGGCAGTCCCATTGCAGGCATCAGGTAGCCGATAGGATAAATCATCCATCCAAAGAGGATAAACTTCGCCATGAGTTGAACGCACTTCGATGTGTGGCTGTCAATCGAGTCCGGCAGATGTCCAACCGCATTGAGAATCTTCCACACGAGCCAAATCCAGCAACCTACCGCAACGGCGAACAAACCATAGTGCAAGGCGGTTTCGGCGACAAACAACTCACCAAAGAAACCACACGTGATCATGGTTATATCCAGCACGACAAGTTGCATCAAGAACTTACGTCCACGCGGCCCAAGGCCCAATAGAATGGGAAACTTGATAAGCATCAGTGGCGTCGTCAGAATCCAGTCAATATACCGGAAGATTGTTGGAAAAGCATCGTTGCCTTCCATCACACGGTTCAGGTAAATATTTTCCATGAAGAAATAATTTACTGCCGCAATGAAGAGAATGACCGATGAGACAGACATTGCCTCGCGGTATTGAGCAGGAACATTACTTCGCTCCAAAGCGAAGAACAACGAGCCTGCTGCCATCGAAAGAAACGCGATCAGGAACGTTGCGTATACAAGGAACTCCAGCGGGCTGGATTGATTTATGAACTGATTAATGGTTTCCATTTTGGGGATTATGTTTTTAGGGGTGGGCTTAACCCCAGATACCTTTGTATTTTTCGGAGGATTTCTTCTCCTTCTTCTTTGTGTCTATCTTCGGCTGAATAACTTGCGGCGGAGGCGTATCCTCATCACTGGGCAGAGGAAACGGCGTTTTTGAGCTCGTCGGCACTGCCATTGGCGGACGGGTTTTCGGCTTGCGCGGTTGATTATTTTCCGGGCGGCTCATGCCTTTAATCAAGCGGGCCTTCACGCTGTCATCCGAATCATCCGTTTCGGCAGCGGCTTCCATTTCCACAATGTCAGAGGCCTTCACCTTCTTCATCAGCAGGCGAGTAGCGATCTGCATGCCCTTGAAATTGGCGCTTGAGTCGGCCACGACGCCAACCGTGCACGTCGGCGAACAGGATATTTGCAATATCTTGTCGCCGAAATCCAGGATGGTTTCTTTCGCATCCATTGCCGCCTCGCTGAAGGTTTGCACGAGGGCATGAACCCGGCGGCGCAGTATATTCCAATCCACGCCATCGTAGAATTCAGGCATCATCGCGGCGATCGTCGTGCCCTTGCTGTCCATCACGAACAAGCCATCGACGCCTTCGATCTCCACGACATTAACTGCTAAGTGTTCCAAGTGCTTCATTGGACTTCCTCCGCGATAAAGGCTTTAATGCTGGAAAGGTTTGGCTTCGAAGTGAACTCTGCTGCAATGTGGGAGTCGCCGCGCACTTCACTGTAAAACTGGCGCTCGCCATCTTTGGCGTACAGCGAACGGAAACTGTCAAAAGCCAACGTTTCACCGATCTTCTCCGCCAACTGATGAATATATCCTAACGACTCGCCACATTCATCGAAATCAGAACCGACCTGTTGCAATATCTCGCCCTGGGTCGAAGCCACGACGAGGGCCCTCAGGCCAGGAAAAATCTCAGCAGTCTTTTGCTGAGATGGAATCTTTTTAGGTATGTGTTCTTCTGCAGTCATATTTTGAGTAATTCGTTGCTCTATTAGTCGGCTATACACCCCGCATATTTAAGTGTTTTTTATTCGTGCCAGTAGGGCATTATCCTGAGTGTGAACTTTCTGTAATGCAAATGACCGAACCAAATTAAAGACACAGAAATGGCACAATATGATGATCATCATAGACTTATTATTTGCCGAAAAAAATCCGCGCTTCCAACCCCCACACGCGGGCAATGCATTAAGCCTGCAACCGAACAGATTCGGAAAGCCCTAAATGCGATTCAGGTGTTTTAACAAAAATCTGTACGACGCCTTTAAACGACTGGGCTGAATTTCTGTAACCTGAAGCAAAAGAAGCCTCCAATCGCCCCAACTGCTCAGAACGCTCAGCAATCTTAGCCGGTTGGAGCACGACTCCCCACGCTTGTGCAGAAAACAGCTTGAATCCGCGCCGCAGATGCTTTCATTTAGCGGGTTTAGCTAATTTCAAATTAACTACACATAGTAATCACATAACCATGAGCACAACCGCGCCCGAAACCCACGAATTCCAGGCCGAAGTCAAGCAGGTGCTGGATATCGTCATCCACTCCCTCTACACCGACAAGGAAATCTTCATCCGCGAGTTGGTGTCCAACGCCTCTGACGCACTGGAAAAACTGCGTCATACCCAGCTGACCGAGAAGACCATCCACGATGACAATCTCGCGCTGGAGATCAACATCACCTCCGACGAGGAAGCCGGCACGCTGACCATCCAGGACCACGGCATCGGCATGACCCGTGATGACCTCGTCGAAAACCTCGGCACCATCGCCCACTCCGGCACCAAGGCGTTCCTCAACGCCGTCAAGGAGTCCGGCGGCGCCAACGAAGCACTGATCGGCCAGTTCGGCGTCGGCTTCTACTCGGTCTTCATGTGCGCCGACGAGGTGAAGGTTTTCACCCGCAACTGGCAAAGCGATGGCACCGGCTGGTGCTGGACCAGCGAAGGCGCCGGCAGCTACACCATTGAAGAAGCCGAGGGCCTCAACCGCGGCACCAAGATCGTCATCAAGCTGAAGGAAGACGCGAAGGACTTTGCCAAGGACTACCGCGTGAAGAGCATCCTCGAGCGCTACTCAGCCTACGTCGATTTCCCGATCAACCTGAACGGCGAGAAGGTCAACACCCAGCAGGCCATCTGGCTCAAGGACAAGTCCGAGATCACCGAGGAGGACTATAAGGAATTCTACAAGTATCAGGCCAAGGCCTTTGACGAGCCGCTCGACTGGATGCACTTCCAGGCCGATGCCCCGCTCGACATCCACACCCTGCTCTACATCCCCGGCTCCAATCCGGAAATGCCCGGCTTTGGCCGCATTGAGCCCGGCGTCGCGCTGCATTGCCGCAAGGTGCTGATCGACCCGCAGCCGAAGAAGCTCCTGCCCGAGTGGCTGCGCTTCATCAAGGGCGTCGTCGACTCCGCCGACTTGCCGCTCAACATTTCCCGCGAGTCCATGCAGGACAGCGCGCTGCTCAACAAAATCGGCAACGTCATCACCAAGCGCCTCCTCAAGCACCTTGAGAAGATCGCCAAGAAGGACGCCGAAAAGTATGAGAAGTTCTGGCAGCAGTTTGGCTTCTTCATGAAGGAAGGCGCGATCAGCGACTTCACTTACCGCGAGCAAACTTCCGAGCTCCTGCGCTTTGAGTCCTCGATGCTCGAAAAGGGCAAGCTGACTTCCCTCGCCGAATACCTCGACCGCGCCAAGGACGGCCAAAAGGAAATTTACTACCTGATCGGGCCGAGCCGCACCGCGCTCGAAAGCGGTCCATATCTGGAAGCATTCAAGGCCCGCGGCCTGGAAGTGCTCTTCCTCTATGAGCCCATCGACGAATACTTGATGACCAATCTCCGCGAATACAAGGAGAAGCAGCTCAAGTCCGCCGACGCCGACGATCTCGAACTGGAAGACGCCGAAGTCGAAGGCGAGCCGTTGCCGGAAGATCAGGTCAAGGCCCTCTGCGAGTGGCTCAAGACTTCCCTCGGCGAAGAGCGCGTCAAGAAGGTTGCCGCCGGGAAGCGCCTGGTCGACAGCCCCATCGTCGCCACCAACGCCGACGCCATGATGTCAGCCCAAATGCGTCAGATGATGCGCGCCATGGGCCGCAGCGACGAGATGCCCGATGATCAGGTTTCCGTGAATCTGGAGATCAACCCGCGCCACGGCCTCATCAAGCACCTATCTGCGCTCAGCCAGTCCAACGAAGACACCGCAAAGCTCATCGCCGAGCAGCTTCTGGACAACGCACTGATCAGCGCCGGCCTGCTCGACGACCCGCGCAGCATGATCAACCGCCTCAACTCCATCCTCGAGAAGGTAGCCAAGTAAGCGGCATTATCAGACCTATTTATCAGGGGACGGCTCAGACAAGCCGTCCCTTTTTGCGCTCTAATTACCACAAATCAAAATAAGTGCTCCACTGCGCACTCAGCAAAATCGTGGATTATATTAAAGCACTAGCGTTTCTTGGGCGGCCCCATCGTGCGACGCACCACGAGCTCCGAAGTCATGCGTTGCAGCTGAATCGGCGAGTCAAAGTCTTTCATGCGATTGCGCAGAATCTCGTCGATAGTCTTAGCCATGTTCAAACGGTCCACTCGAATCGTCGATAAACCCACGGCCTTCGCACTGGCAATGTCGTCACTTCCGAGAATCGACATTTCTTCAGGAATGCGAATGCCCTCCCCCTCGGCCTCGCTGATGATCGACATCGCCGTGTGGTCATTGAACGCAACGATCGCTGTAGGGCGCTGCCCTTTTAACCGCCAATGGCTGAACGCCCGCTGGCCGGCAACATCGCCGTCCACCCCGATCACCGATAGCTCTTCATCATACACCAGCCCAAACTCGCGCGCCCATTCGATGAACATCGCGTGTTTGCCGACGGGACGATCTTTCATGCCAGTGCCGACGTAGGAAACCTTTTTATGGCCCACATCCCGAAGATAGGACATCGCCTGACGCATACTCATCCGGTAATCAATGGTAAGGCTGTCAAACTGTTCGCCGCAGCTCTCGTATAAAAACAGAATCGGGAATCTCCAGGACTTTAATTTCAAGTAAAGCGGCAAATTCACCATATCAGGAACGGGGTTAACCACAAACGCATCCGTCTCACCAGCGGACCAGTGAAGCATTGTATCCGCCTCGACCTCCTGAGAGTTATGCGTGAGCGCCAGAATGGTCGACAACCCAGCCTCGGTGTTGATCAAATCCAGATGCTCGTAGAGCTCGGAATAATTCGAGTTGCTCAAGTTGGGCAAAATGATGCCGATGCGGCCCGAGTATCCCCGTTTGAAGTTTCGTGCAGATGGATTAGGATGGTATCCGATCTCACGCGCTGCCTTAAGAATCTTTTCGCGTGTCGAATCGCTAATGCCTTCACCGCCATTAAAAGCCCGCGATATCGCTCCCTGCGAGTATCCCGTCAATGCGACCAGGTCTTGCACCTTGGGGCGTGCGTCTTCTTTCTTTGGTTTCCTACCACGTTTTGCGCTCATCTAACGCATAACATAGTAGCAAACCGGATGGCTTTACAACCCAACAGCGAGGCTATTTTTCGAACCCCAACGACCGCAGCACGCAAGGCCAGTCTATTACTTATTAGCGAAAAAGTCAGCAAATTGGCGCTTACTCCGCCACCCTCACGCGCATGAATCGACAGTCGTCGCCGGATAAAGGCGTTCGATCCATCACTTGCATGCGAACCGTGCCATCTCCGTTTGCAGCCGGCGCAGCGAGCAGCGTGTATTCCGGCCCCGAATACCACGTATTCAAATCATCGGAAACTTCTATGATCACTGAGACTGCTCCAATAGCTTCCAAGCGATCAAACACGAGTTGCAAAAACCGCTGCCCTCCCATTTGAACAATAGTTTGCTCAGGCATTCTCTCACTCTCGTTGCGCGGATCGCCAGGGTCCAGGTTGAGCACAAACTCCAGAATGTTTGGCAGCGAATCTCCGTCTGGATCAGCATTGGCAACGGCATCGGAACCGGATAAACCTTCCGCGTCCACCCATCCGCCAAAGTAGTCCGGAGGTGAGGAATTTAACGCGTCCTCAATCTTCAGATTGTCTAACTTTACCGTGATGCCGACACCAGAGTTCAGCCTGATCCGAAAGTCTCTCAGCGCGGCCGTAAATCCGGTTTCCATCGTCAAGTTTCCGTGGATGATCGCATCTCCGATCCAGATAGAAGTCGCCCCCGCAGAAAGCACATAAACGCCGCCATCCGGGCCGGTGTAGGAAGCTTCCGCTGAAGACCGATTCACGTACCAAGTCCAATTCAGTAGCTCGCCAGTTGCCGGATAGTCACCGACATTGGAACCGTTTACTCGCACGGAAAACTTGTTGGCACCCCCACCCCGCACATTGAGCCGTGCGGCATGGACGCTGTGCGAACCCGCCGTACCATAGTCAATGATGCTCCCGTAATCTCCCATCTCGATGTAAAACAGATCCGATGAGCTGGAGGCATTCATGATACCCATATCAAAGGATACCTTCACCAACTCAGTCCCTTCAGGCATGGTTCGCAAAATCGTTACCCCCGCATCGTCATCACTGCTGGTAACGCCGCTTCGCACATTAATGAGGACACCGCTATCAATTGACCAAACTCCGCCATTTGTCTCGGCACTGATGTCATTAAAGAACTGCGTTGGGTCGTCGCTGATGTAATCCGTGTAAACGCTGGATGTCCCGAAATCCTGATAAAATAATGTGTTTGCGGCACCAATCGGAGTATCGCTAACCGTCACGATCAAATCTGCCGTTGACGACTCCTCCGAGTCATCAGCAGATAGCCGCAAGATGTAAACGCCCGCCGCAGAAAAATCAGCAAACGTATCGACTTGGTACACATCATCGAAGTGGACCGGGGCCGGCCCACTGACCATCGACCACACGGTGGAAATCCCTGCTCCATCCGGCAGGCCATCATCGCTCACTTCCCCACTGATCGCAGTTCGGTTAACGGGCAGGCTGAGCGTAAAGTCATCCTGAAGCGTTATGACGGGTGGCTGATTTCCGCTGCCACTACCACTATCGCTGAGGTTATCATACCAAACATCAAACTCCACAGTCGTGCGATTGTTCGCGGCATCAATAGCCGTGATTTGAATGACATTGAGTCCGAACTCCAACTGAATATCTGGAACGATCCAATTGTCAGTTCCAGATGCCGTACCGGAAATCGGCCCCCGGTTGTTAGCCCAACGTATTTGAGTAACGCCAACATTGTCCGAGGCAGTGCCACCTACGGAAATCTTGTCGGTGGTTACTTCGTAGCGATCTGGTCCCGCATCCGGTGAAACGATCGAGACAGTCGGGTATTCTGTCTCCGCGCCAACAGGCATGTAGCGCACGTGAATGTTATCCCGAAATTTCGTCATCCCGCCTTTACTACTGCTGTAGCTAGTGCCCTCCGCCTCAATGACGATCAGGTTGTCTCCCTGAACCAGCGGAATATCGTCAACGCTCCAAGGCGTTACACCCGTGGCATCACCTCTCGCCTCTTCACCATCGGGCCCGTAACGTGTCCAACGCACGACAGTAACCGCCGTAGTTTCATCACCCAATGTTCCGCTCAGGCTGATCGTAGCATCATTCGTAAAAAGTGAATCATCTGTGGTCGGCGACTCGATACGCACGAAGGGATGTTGCAGCTCCATCGCGGGCTGATTACGCCGTTGAGCCATCATCCACTCATAGAAACCCGGTGTTGCGAAGCCCGAGCCTGAGACGCCATGGCCCCCGGTTGCATATTGAGTGAGGATCGGCTTTGCCCCATATTGTGTTGTTAAATTAACGTAACTCAAAGTGCCTTTAAAGCTGATACTATCGTTATCCGCAGTGATCGTCCAAATAGGCATATCCTTCAACGGGTAACTTTCTTTGGGAGATCCATAGCCAACCCCCGGTGCAATCGCCGCAACGCGATCACGAAACTGACCGCCATAAAACCAAGCGCCATTGCCGCCCATCGAGATACCGGATATGTATACGCGGTCCTCGTTCACCGGATAATTCGCTACCACGTAGTCTAAAAGGTCCTCAAACGTGTAAAGCTCGCGGTAGTTTGTCCAATTACCAGTGCCAGGCCCATCGGTGACAACCTGAGGCGCAAGGACCATCGAGCGCTGATAATTTTGATTGGCAGAACTCGTCCAACGCGATGTCGCAGGATCGAGCTGATCGCCATTGTCACTGCCGTCAGGCTTGCCCTTTTCCCCTTGTCCGTGGAGGTTAATAATGAGTGGATATTGCTCGGTACCATCTGCATCAAAGTCGTCGGGCAGATAAAGCATATATGGCATGGCGCAATCTCCCTGAAACAGACCACTGACCCATTCTCCAGCAATTGCCAAAGGTGCCATCAGGGAGATCAGACAGAACAAACAACATGCCTTAAAGGGATAGAACATCATGAGTTGGGCGGAGTAAGAGATGTTTTATGGGGTAATGAATATTTTCGCTTTGGCGGCTACGGCCAGAACCATAGTGCGCCGCCAAAGCGAAAACGTGCGCGAAGAGCCCCCCAGCCCTAACGCTCTAAAGGTGAAAAAATCGGGACCGAAAATTCAGCCGCGATGAACAATTAGGAACGCTTTTGACGACGCATAAGCGCCACGGCACCGACCAGGCCAGCCACACCCAGCGCTACCGTCGACGGTTCCGGAATAACCGTGCCCGCAAGCACGACATCATCAAATGCCAGGTAGCGGGTGCCACCATCGGAAAGGCCATACAGAGCAAAGGATACATTGGTCACGTTGTCAGCGATGTTGATCGTAACTTCGGTCCAGTCCTGTAAAAAAGTACCAGCTTCGTTGGCCGCCAATGTCACCCCACCGCTGACCGGCGTAAGGATGTCCAGATTTGGGGTAATCGAAGCGCTGTTGCCGTCAGTGGTGGTGGCCACCAAATAACCGATCTCCTCAACCGCACTTTGTCCCGACCAGTAAAAAGTCAGTGTTTTGCTCTCGTAGCCCGAGACATCGATATCCTCAAAGACGAGCCAACCACGAGTCGAGCTAGTGAAGGCGGCGTTACCATCCATGTCGCGGCCACCCCAGTACTGCGTGCCTTGTTGTGGTCCAGTTATAGCAGAAAAGCCGGCCATCCCGGTTGTCGCGGCCCAAGTGTCACCACCGCCATCGAAGGTTGCATTGGGATCGAGCGTAAAATTCCAGGTATCACCGGAAGTCTCAAAGCCTTGATTCACAATAGTTACTGCAGAAGCAGAAATGGCGGACATGCCAATGAGAGTAAGCGGGAGTAAGTGCGTCTTCATAATGTATGTTTTGGGTTGGGGTGAGAGCGTGATTATCTCTAGACGACGAAAAGCTACGATTGCTTTTACGTAAAAGCAATAAGAATCTTTGAAAGAATTACCGTCATCACTCTAAACAACGCAGCTTCAAGCGATTTTAGAATAACATCACACGAATCAATTAACTGTGTAAGTACATTCGTAACATTCACTTTAACCGGGATCAAAACAGGAAAGCCAACAAAGACCCCGAATTATTACGGCATACAATATTCCATTAAAATATTAGTATATAGAAACTTACAAAATTAAAAGCTCCACTCCTACCCCAGTGCCCAGCGAACCGATTCCCGGGAACAGCCCACGAACGACAATTACTTAGGCCAACTAACGGTCAAACTGGAATCCTATACTTTTCTATTGCGTATACGTAATAGTTGAATTTACATGGCTTTTAAATCATGACCAGCTCAGCACCCGAGGTAATACCGGAATCCGCAGTCGCTATCAGCTCCAACGACATTTCAGTCGACGGAATTGGATACTTTGATCAGAAGAACCGCGAATTCGTCCTAAACACTCCATTAGCACCCCGCCCTTGGAAGAATATCCTCTGGAACATGGGCTACAATGCGCAGCCCACCCATTGCTCCGGCGGCATCAGCTACTCGCGGGAGCCTACAGATGGTCAAATCACGCTTTTAAACTGGAGCGGAAACAAATACATTTATCTCCAAAACACTGACACCGGTGAGCTTTTCAATCCCGGCTATGCGCCACTTTGCGATGACTCATACCACAGTTTCGAGCACCGCATTGGCCTCAATACCAGCAAAACAATGCTGGAGCAATATGGCCTGCAAGTCGAGGTGACGCAATCAGTAGACGCAACGCATCCGCGCGAGTATTTCGAAATCCGGGTGCACAATATACGCAATGCCATCTCACAATGGCGCATCGTTTTCCTCTGCGAACTGAATCTCTCCATGGGCGATGGTAAGTTTGGCGCTACCGATGTGTTTCGGGCACGCCACTCGACCGATTGCAGAGTTATTGAAACCACCAATCTCCTTGACTCGACGGGCCAGCACACCGCATGGCTCGAAGCAAGCGAACCGCTAAATGGACATCTCTTTGACCAGACTGACTTCACTGGAGCTTACGGCTCTCGAGCGCGTCCGCAGTCGCTCTTGAAGCAATGGCCCGATGACCATTCTCCGATCGAATCGCCCATTCTCGCTGGCTTTATTGACTGCGTGTTCAAGCCCGGCACCGAGCGGCAAATGCATTTCACTCTGGGCCTTGGTCAACGCGTAACCACTGACGACCAACGCGTAACGCGCAGTGACATTGCAAACTCGCGCGACCAGCAGTCTGCCTGGCAAAATGAGCTCTACAGCCGCATCGAAGTTGAGACACCAGACGCCGAGTTCGACCTCTTCGTCAATACCTGGATAAAGCATCAGCTTACCTACTGCGCGTACTGGAACCGTGGCTGGGGCAAGGGATTCCGCGACAGCAACCAGGACGCCTGGGCCTTCACGCTGCTGGATGCCTCACGCTCTCGTGAGATGATTCTCGACTGCCTGCCTTACCAGTATCCCGATGGACGCACCGTTCGACGCTGGGCTCCCATTGTGCGCGACCAATATAATGATGGTGGCGCTTGGCTTATCTTCGCCACCCACGCCTACATCGCCGAAAGCGGCGACGTGGATGTCCTCCAGCATGAGGCCCCGTTCTTCGAATCCGATCAACGCGGCACCACCTATGAGCACCTCAAGCGCGCAGTGGATTACCTCTGGGAACATCGGGGAGACCGCGGCCTTTGCCTGATGCCCTTTGGCGACTGGAACGACCGCCTAACCGGCGTTGGCCGCGAAGGGCGCGGTCAAAGCGTCTGGACCAGCATGGCACTAGTTGAGTCATTCGCCAAGATGATTGAAATCGCAACACTTTGCGATGCAAAGCAAGACGCCAAAGCTTTTGCTTCGCGCCATGCTGAGCTGATCAGCATCATCCGCCGTGAAGCCTGGACCGGTCAGTGGTATAGCCGCGCATTCACCGATGCCGGCGCCCCAGTAGGTGCCCCAACCAACGAACACGGCTCCATCTATGTGCTACCCCAAGCCTGGAGCATGCTCTCCGGCATCGCAACGCAGGAACAGACGCCCCACATTGTTCAGGCCGTCCGCGAACGCCTGGAGTGCGCACACGGATTCCGCCTGCTCACCCCGCCCTACCAAAACTACGACCCCGCTATCGGGCACCTCAGCGCGACACCACCAGGCACACTGGAAAACGGCGGCAACTACTGCCACGGCACGATGTTTATGGCTTACGCACTTTGCATGACAAAGCAAGTGGACTACGGGCTCGACATTTTTAAACGCATTCTGCCGACCAACCCAAACAACCCGCCAGGCGTGAGCCGCCAAGAACCGTTTTCGTTGACCAATTCCTACGCCGCGCCGGAGTCTGGTGATCGCGCCGGACGCTCGTTATTCTCCTGGCGCACCGGCGCAGCCGGTTGGGCATTCCGCTGCGCGATCGAAGGCATTCTTGGCGTCAAGGCCGTCATCGGTGGTTTGCAAATCTCCGGCGATCTGCCCACTGACTGGCCGCATGCAAAGTTGACCCGCACCTATCGCGGCCGCAAACTCGTCATCCACTGGCGGCGCACTGGCCAAACCTCTCGCACCTTAAATGGCATTCCGATCAATGACGATCCGATTTGCACTGAGTCACTTTCCGACGAAATCAACGTTCTCGAAATCACCCTTTAATCCACCGCCACAAGGGCGGAAATTCCCCGACATAAAGCCATGACAATCCCCCGTCACTTCATTCCCTTGGGAACTCTCTCCCTGATCAGCCTCCTGCCTCTCTATGCGGAAAACGCCAGCCAGCTAAAGGGCGTCAACCCATATGAGTCCACCACTCAGACCGACGCAACCTTCACTGCCTCGTTCGATGCACAAAACGTTTCCGAACCCAGCCAGAAGATCACGCGAAATCTGACGCTCAAGAACAACAGCTCCCAACCCATTGAGTGCGAGGTCAACTTCAGCATCCAGGTGGACTCCAACTTCTACGAAGGTCGCCCCGCGGCATCGGGAACCATGCCGGAATACCCCGACGTCGGCCGCTACCTCGACGAAGTCGACCAGACGCTTACCCTCAAGCCCGGCGAGTCCAAGACACTGCCGCTCACATCCAACATCATGCTATCGCCCGGCTATTACTTCCTCAATGCCATGATCAGCGGCGGCGGCCACTTCGAGCAACTCTACGACAACCAATACGTGCTGCCCAAGGCACCGGAAAAGCTATCCGCCGAGTCCCGGTTTGGCATCAACGTGTCCGACCCGAAACTCATCGGCCTCAACCAACGACTAGGCTTTGGCTACGTGCGTTTTGAGAACCTGAAGTGGGCCTTCGTCAACCCGCGCAAAGGCTACTTTGCCTACGACGGCTCCGTCGGCCCGTGGTATGTGAAGCAGGATGAGATTGCGCAAGCCTACACCGATGCGGGCTTCCAGTTTACCAGCTACTTTTTCCTCACCCCGCACTGGGCAACTTCTGCACCGGAGGGCGTCACCAAAAAACGTCAGCTCTCCTACCCGCCCAAGGACTACGCTGACTACGCCGAGGGCGTGTTCCAGACCATCGCGCGCTTCGGCGGCAAAGAGCACCCCGCATCCGAGCTAATGACGTCGGACAAAGTCTCCGGCAAAGATCAGCTCCGCCTCATGGAGCTTTGGAACGAAGTCAATTTGGACAACCCCAACTGGGGCTTCTGGGTCGGCACGATGGGCGAATACTTCGAGATGTTTCGCCCCGCCGCCGAAGCCGGCAAGCGCGCCGATCCCAACGTGAAAATTTCGCACTCGAGCTATGCCGGGATTGCGCTGGAGCTCGTCGACCAACTACGCACCTACACCTACGAAGATGGCAAGCACCCGCTCGACTTCACGGACATTATCAACGTCCACTTCTACAGTGGCAAAGCCCTGCCGGAAACCGCCACGCTCGATCCCAATGCCGACCGCACCGGTGAAGCTATGGCCGGCGCGTCGACTTACGAGGAAAACCTGCGCGACCTCAATGCCTGGCGCAATCAATTCAAACCCGACGCGGAAATCTGGATCACCGAGACCGGCTACGACGTCGGCGGAAAGATCGGCAGCACCCTGCGTATGCAAGCCGCCAAAATTCCCCGCTGCATCATGATGGCCCTGGCCGAAGGCATCGACCGCGTGTTCTATTATCGCGAGGCAGGCTCGACGCCGTCCCAGCACGCGGGTGCGGGGCTCGTTACCACCGACCATGAGCTTCGCCCCAGTTGGCTGACCATGGCTACGATGATACGTCAGCTCGATGGCGCGGGGGTCAACGAAGGCATTCGCCTGCCCTACCCCGATGACAACGTGCGACTCTATTTGTGGAACACCAATCACGGACTCGTCGTCAGCGCATGGGCGGTGGAAGGTGATGCACGCGTCGATCTCGATCTCGGCACCGTCACACTTACGGACGCCTTTGGCTATGCGACGGAAAAAGAATTAAACGGCGGCTGGGCCGTCGGTGAGTTTCCCGTCTATCTCTCCAACATCAAACAAGCGCCCGCGCTCATGGCGCTCAAGGACAAGGCGCTGCTCGCCAAGCAACAACACGCGCAGCTCATTGCCGAGTCGCAAAAGCGCCAGGCCTACCTGTTTGACTTTGGCAGCGCAGCCTATCCGGGCCTCTTGCGGGGCGAAGGCCTGATCCGCCCATTCACCGCCGTGACCAAGGACACACAATTCCAAAGCACAACCGGCTACGGCTTCACCCAAGCCGCCACCCGCGACCAGGATCAGGAAAAACTACGCAAACTGCCCTTGCTTCGCGACAAGACATTCTTCAGCCCGCGCACGGAGTTCAAGCTCACCGTCAAGCCCGGAAAATATCGTGTCAAGGGTTTTGCCGAAGGCAAGCGGGGCGCTGTTGATCTGCTTTTAGCCGATGGCAATGCAGCGCCATCGAAGAACAATGTCCAACCCAGCAGCGACTCCGCCGAAGCCAATTTCACTACCGTGTTCGACTGCAAGAGCGGCGAGATCACGGTCCGATTCTCCGCCGAAACGGCCCTGTCCTGGATCGCCTTCATCGAGTGGAACGCCGAGTCCGACAATAACGGCTAGGACCGCATCCCGGAATCCTGACAATTTTCCTTGAGGAAGCCTAATTGCCACTATTAGGATTGCGGTAATGCAACAGCAGCAACGCTGTGCCCCCCAACCCTAATAGCCATGACTCCCAATACCCTGCATGCCCTCTCCCGGCACATTCCCTCTGTGTTCACGCGGCGCTCCTCCAGCGCCTTCCTCATCCTCGGGCTCGCCTGTGCGCCCTGGGCGTCGCTCAGCGCGGCCTCGATCGCGTTTCAAGGTTATGACGGTGACGCCGCGGACACCTGGGGCTACACCCCCGACCCCGCCGAAACCAACACCTCGGGCGATGTCTGGGAGCCTTCAGCGAGCTTTAAAACGATCACCGCGCCCCAAGCCGGATCTGATTTCTGGACGATGCAGGACCTCTCAGGCGTCAACACGCTCAATGCACGCTCCGGCAACCTTACCCAAACCTTCGCCAACATCGATACCTCGGGCTACACGAACATCAGCATTTCGTTCTACTATTGGGTCTTCCAAATGGACCCGGGCGACGAGATGTATTATGAGATCGATACCGGCTCGGGTTTCGGCGCTCCCGTTGCCTTCGTTTCGCCCAGCGAGAACAATTTCTCCACCGACGCCTGGGTCCAGGAAACAATCAACATCGGCGATGCCAGCAGCGTCACCCTGCGCCTTTCCACAACACCCTGGACCGGAGGCGGTAACGAATATGCGGGCTGGGACTCCGTATCCCTCGAAGGCACCGTGGTCCCCGAACCAGCAACCTACGCGCTCATGCTCGGCGCGGTTTGTCTTGGTTTGCTTGCGTGTCGGCGGCGTCAGCGCCGCTAGCGCCCCACGCGGTTTGCTCCGGGTAAAGGAACCTCAAAACACCGGTGCTTCGCGACTCGAAGCCCAGGGGCATGGTGATCATTACCCTCTGGGGAATCAACAGAAGTGTCGCCGACACTCCCACGAAGCGTCGGCGACACTTCGTTCTACAGTCGGCGACGCTTGGTCGCGCAGTCGGCGATACTTAGCCGACCATGGAAGCGGTGAAGGCAGCACATTTTCGCGCACCACGGCTCCTCATTTTCATACGGCAGAGACTAAACGAAAACGTCATTTGGTCAACGCGCTTTCCTCTTAAAATCCAAGAAATCATGCCTTATTCTCCCATCAAACTCAGTGGCCTGGGCGTCCGCCAGCACCCCGCCGGAAAGCAATTACAAGTCGCCATGCCTCATGGCGGCATCGGCGCTGGCAGCATTTGCATGAGCGGCTACGGCGGCCTCATTAACTTCTCGGTCATGAACCGCCCCGAGCTCGCTCATCGCGAAACGTATCTGCGCCGCGAACCGTCGGCCTTCGGTATCCTCCACCTGAAGGACGGCTCGAAGACGACGCGCCTGCTGGAGGGCCCGATTCCGCGCGAGCAATTGTTCTACCAGGGCCTGCACAGCCAGGGCTATCGCCGCGCTGGCTACGAGGGCTACCCGCGCTTTCGCGAATGCGAGTTTCGCGGGGCCTACCCGTTTTCGCAGGTCTGCCTGAGCGACGCCATCATGCCCGTCCGGGCAACCGTCACCGCATGGAGCCCCTTCATTCCACTCGACGATAAAAACACCAGCTTGCCCACGCTGTGTCTGGAGTACGCGCTGACCAACACAAGCAGCGCGCGCGTAGAAGCGGAGTTCACCTTTCACATGTCGCACCTCGCGCAGTCCTGGGAAGGCAAAGACGATGGCCTGAACCATGGCCTTGACGGGCGCGGAGTCCGTTTCGACAGCACCCGCGCCAAGCAGGATGGCTCGTTTGGCAGCTCGGCATTTATCCTGCCCAACGGCGCCAACCAACTGAAGGCGATGTGGCATCGCGGCGGTTGGTTCGACGGCATGACCATGCTTTGGGAAGAAGTCAGCAATGGTGCCTTCCAGGCAAACGACGGTGCCGACGCCCCACGCTCCAAGGGTGGCAACGGCGGCTCCGCGCTGGTCGATGTCTCACTGGAGCCCGGCGAGACACTGGTCATCCCGGTCGTCATTGGTTGGCATTTCCCCAACGCGCACCTGCGGCTCGGTCACGCCGAAGAGCCCGACCAGAAGCAAGAAGTGCTGCACTGCTGCTGCGACGATGACGCCTGCGCTGAGCCCAGCTGGAGCCCCTACTACGCCGCACATTGGGCCGACGCCGAAGCCGTTGTCCGCTACGTGGAGTCACACTACGCCTCACTGCGCGATCGCACGCTCGGCTTTCAGCAGGCGCTGTTTCGCTCCACCTTGCCCGCCGAGGCGCTCGACGCGGTTTCGGCCAACCTTGGCA
This sequence comes from Cerasicoccus sp. TK19100, assembly GCF_027257155.1. NCBI lineage: Bacteria > Pseudomonadati > Verrucomicrobiota > Opitutia > Puniceicoccales > Cerasicoccaceae > Cerasicoccus > Cerasicoccus fimbriatus. Next base: position 831,179 of record NZ_JAPWDU010000001.1, on the reverse strand, counting down.
TCCTCACCTCGCCCACGGTCCTGCGCCAAGCCAATGGCCAAGTCTGGGCTTGGGAGGGTTGTTTTCCCGATAGCGGCTGCTGCCCCGGCAGTTGCACCCATGTCTGGAATTACGCCCAAGCCATGCCGCATCTTTTCCCGCCGCTGGAGCGCAGTTTGCGCGAACAGGAGTGGCTCTACTCCATGAATGCCGACGGCCACGTAACCTTTCGCGCGGCGATTCCCGATGGCCCCACCAAGCACGACTACCATGCAGCGGCAGACGGCCAGTTTGGCGGCATCTTGAAGTTGTTCCGCGACTGGCAAATATCCGGCGACGATGCCTGGCTAAAGTCGCTGCTCCCGAAGGCGCGGCAAGCGCTGGAGTATGGCATCGCCACGTGGGATGCAGACGAGACCGGGCTGCTCAACGCCCCGCATCACAACACGTTCGACATCGAGTTCTGGGGCCCTGAGTCGCTCTGCACCACCATTTACATTGGCGCACTCTGCGCCATGGCCGAGATGCTGGAACACCTGGGCGATCCAGAGTCAGCCACGCGCTACCGCGAGCTGTCACAGAAGGCGAATCACCAGCTCGAAAGCGTGCTCTTCAATGGCGAATTTTATGAGCAAAAGCTGCACTTCGATCCGGACTTCTGGCGCGCGGACGTCTACCAAAACAAGTCGCCCGATACCCTCAAGATCCTGCAAGCCGAAGGCCCAAAATATCAGATCGGCAAAGGCTGCCTGACCGATGGCGTCGTGGGTGCCAACTGGGCGCAGCTCTACGGCATCGACACGCCGATGAACCCGCAATCCATCCAGAGCGCGCTCCGCAGCATTCATCGCCACAACTTCAAGGCGGACCTCTCCGCACACCCCATCCCGCAGCGCCCCGGCTATGCCATGGGCTCCGAGGGAGGCGTGCTCAACTGCACTTGGCCACTTGGCGAAAAGCCCAGCCTGCCCTTTGTTTATTCGGACGAAGTCTGGCCCGGCTCCGAGTATCAAGCGGCCACGCACATGATCCAGCAAGGCATGATCGAAGAAGGCCTGGAGATCGTCCGCACGCTCCGTTCGCGCTTCGATGGCGTGGCGCGCAACCCTTGGGATGAGTATGAATGCGGCAGTTTTTATGCACGCTCGATGTCCAGCTACGCGCTACTGCAAGTGCTCAGTGGCTTCCGCTACAGCGCCGTCGAACAAAGCCTGTCGCTCAAGCCCTACACGGGCAGCCGTCCGTTCCGCTGCTTCTTCAGTACCGCCAGCGGCTATGGCGAAGTGGTCATTGAAGAAAGCGCGCTGCGCATTGAGCTGCTCGAAGGCGAACTTGCGTTGAAAATGGTTAAGCTGGACGGCCGCAGCCTTACCGTGAACTTCACCGCGACGCCCAACGCCCCACTCAACCTGCCGCTTAACTCACTCCAGGACGAGGTGGGCAAAGCGCGTTGGCTGGCGCCCCCATCCATAGAATGGTGAACACTGCCCCGCCAGCTTTCGCTGCTTGTCATTCACTGCCAACTGGAAGCCGAGCAAATCACCGGAGTGCGGTGCCATGCCTAATGTCGACCAGGGAATGATTGCGTAGTTCGTTGGCCCCGACGAGTGCCGGGGCCAAGCAGTTGACAGACAACCATAGCCAAGATTGCGCCAATGATGATTCACAATGAATCTTGATTAAAACGCATTCTCAATGAGAAGCCGATCCAACCCGAAAGTAAAGCTCGGGGTCGCCGAGAAGCGGACGCGGAAATCTTCGATGTTCACCGTTCCGGAACCCGGTCCCACCGCTATGCCCGAGAGCACGCGCACCTCATCCAGCCAGACATCCGCCTGGCCCGCAGCTAGTGAATAGCTGCCTGGACTGGTACTCTCCAAACCGGTGTAATTGACACTGCTGCCGGAATTGTTGATCAGCCAGCTAAGGCTTTTCACGCTGCCGTCGGCAGCTATCGAACCGGCTGCGCTGCCATTGAGCACGACCTTGTAATAGCCATCTCCGTCGCCCTTTACTTCCAGACGTTCGTAGAGATAGCTGGAGTTGCCATTGCTCCCGTAGTCAAGGAAGCCAGACCAATCCCCCAACTCCACTAGAAACAGCTCACTCCAGGTTTCCTCCATGTTGCTGATGGCGAAATCCAACGTCACATTGATCAAGTCCGGGTTGCCGATCAGCGAATCTCCCATGCGACTAAAGCCAGCGTCATCGCTAGTACCCAGGCGTGTAATCGTCAACCGGTCGTTCGCAATCGACCAACTTCCTGCGCCGGTCTCTGCGCTGATGTCATCAAAGAGATTCGCAGTCGGCGCGGACGAAACATAGTTGCCAACCGTTGACGAACTGGTGAAGTCCCGCACGAAGAGTGCATACGCGGCCTCAATCGCATAATCGGAAAACACCGCGCGCGTGCTCGTGACGCCGTCACCGCTTTGCGCAAACAAACCAACTTGCAAACTCTGGGCAAGACCGGTGATCGTTACGTCGTCCACGACGGTGAAGCTCACGCCATCTTCAGAAACCGCCAGGCTGACCACGTCACCCACGCGCTCAATCATGAGCCAGGCATCGGGCAATGTCGCGGTGCTGGTCGGGGTTTCGAGAACTGCGCTGGCACCAGTCGTTGCGCGACTGGCCAACGATAGACTGGAATTCGCCGCCATGCCAAACTGCACCATGACCGCATTGGCCGCGGTGGACTCACGCAGCATTAGACCAGCCAATGGAGCCGCACCTTCGTTGGCTAAATCCTGAAGTAACACGAAGGCCGAGAAGTCTCCTTCTATCGTTTCCAACTCACTATAGAGCGCATCCGTAGTTCCGCTGGCACCCGCGCCCTGGCCGTTGATTTCCCAACTGCCGCCCAGGAGAATACGGCTAGAGCCGGAGCCTGTGCCGATGCTTTGACCGGCTAAGCCGGCCGTGGTGAGGTTTGCCGCAATCGACGTGTCGTTGACGGTGACTTGGATTGTCGCCATCGCCGTATCGGCACCATCGCTGATCGTGTAGCTAAAGGAATCGCTACCGTAGAAACCAACATCGGGAACATACTGCACCTCATTGCTAACGATGCTCGCCACGCCATGGCTTGCCGCACCAACTGCCACAATGCTCAAGGCGCTCGGCCCGGAATCGGCGTCGCTATCGTTCACCAATGCGTCGATCAAAACGGACTGCCCTTCGTCGACCGACACGCTATCCGCAACCGCCGTTGGCGCGGCGTTGGTCGATTCACTAAAGGTGTCACTGATTGCCATTGCATCCAGCTCGAAAGTAAACGTGGTCGTCGCTGAGAAGCGCACACGAAAGTCCTCGATGTTTACCGTGCCTGAGCCCGGGCCCACTGCGACACCAGCGATTTCCCGCACGCCATCCACCCAGATATCTGCCTCTCCAGCAGCCAGGCTGTAGGTGGCGGGATTCGTCTGCTCATAGCCCGTATAGTTCACCGAGCTGGCGGAGTTATTGATCAGCCAACGGACACGACGTACCGCACCGTCAGTTGGAATGGAGCCCGACGACTCGCCGTTAAGCACGAGTTTGTAAACGTCGGTCCCGTTGCCTTTCACCTCCAGGCGATCAAAGAGATAGGCCGAGTTGCCATGGCTTCCGTAATCGAGCAGCCCTGACCAATCGCCGAACTCGACCAGAAAGAGTTCACTCCACGTCTCTGACATATTGCTCAAAGCCACATCCATGCTAAGACTCACCAAGTCTGGATTACCAAGCAAGGAATCGCCGATGCGTCTGAAGCCCGCGTCACTGCCAGAACCACTGCGGGTAATCGACAAGCGGCTATTGCTGATGGACCAAGTCCCGGCACCGGATTCTGCGCTAATGTCATCGAACTCGGTTGTATCCGGCAGCGCCGAAACGTAGTCCTGCACATTGGTCGAAGCCGAAAAGTCCTGGCTAAATAAAGAACCCGAGCTGGGCGGCGGTGTCACCACTTCGTCGATCGTTACGCTCACCATCGCGCTCTCGGCATCTTCGCCATCGGTCACCGTATAGCTGAAACTATCCGATCCGAAGTAACCGGCATTAGGCGTGTAAAGCACCTCGCCATTTTGAATGGCAGCCACACCATTGTTCGGCTGACTAACCGAGGCGATGCTCAGCTCAGACGGACTGCTGTCCGCATCGCTATCGTTGGCGAGCACATCGATCAGCACCGCAACGTCTTCATCGGTTGTTGCGCTGTCGTTGACCGCAACGGGCGCAACGTTGGCTGAGCCGCCGGAGTCCCCGTCAGTTTCGATTACCATCGCACCGAGGAAGCCAAGAACACTGCTAGACATGCTAGCGTCGCGCTCGACAGTGATCAGGACCTGTCCAGTTGAGTCGGCCATATAGTCGCTGATCACGGCAGTCTGGTCTGTGTTCTGACGCACGGACAAAGTAGCCGAGCTGCTACCCACCGTGTAGCGGGTTAGAAATACCGCACTGCCACCCTGATCTCGTGAGGCAAAAAACGTAAAGTCATAAGCCTGACCGGGATTCAAACCACTGACCAAAATCTGCCCCTGCGGATTGCTCGAAGCCGTGTTAAAATAGTCGCGTTGAACATTGTTCGGGTAAAGTGTAGTCGAGTTCGTTCCATTCGACGCACGACCGGCAAATGGCGTCACGATCTCAAAGCGAAGGCCACTCAGGCTTTCGTTGGCATCGAGCACTTCATCAATGCGCGCATCGACCTCATCGTTGACGGAATTCCACCCAGATGCCGGGGTTTCGGCCGGACCGAAATCGAAGTTTGCTGTAAACGCATTAGTGTTGGGCACGATGACCGTGACCGTATCATAGCCGCCGCGATGCGCACTATCGATTCCCATGCAATAGATCGTATGCACGCCGACACTTAAGTTGCTGACGTTGATGCTGGCACCCGTGCCAAGAACGCCATCCAAGCTACTACTCCAGTGAAGGTCGGTGCCGGTGATCGCATTACTGTCGGCATCGACTGATGATGCGCTAAACGTAATACTCTGGCCATAGTCCGAGACCGTTACATCCGCCGGAGTGCTGATTGTCGTCACCGGCTTTACCTGGGCAAACAGCCAGTCGAACATATCCTGAGTGGCATAGGTGCGGTCCCAGCTATTGTGCGATGAACCGGTAAAAATCGTCATGCGCGGATATCCATCAGCGGTCGGCACGCGGCCGCTCTCCCAGGTCCAGCCATTGGTAATGTCGAACGTGGCCACATAGTCGGCATCCCCTTCGTTTCCGGGGTATGTGCTGCGCACATCGGTCGGCGCGGTGCCAGCCAGGCTACCAGCGATCCGGTTCACTGTGGAGCTCGCCGTGCCAATGCCCCCGTAGCCATCGCCATAGGCCGTGGCGCACCAGTAAGGCGTTACCTTGGCGATCTTATCAGCGCCCGGTTGATCCAGTGCGCCAGCGAGAGCCGTCGTTAAAAATGCCGATACATCGTACGGCAGCGGATCGTTCTCAATGAAGCCATGAATACCGTTGGACCCTGCGCTTAAGCCTGTCAGATATATCCGCCGTGGGTCTACCCGGTACTGATCACGGGCAAAATCGAGGAACTCGCGAATGGCCGCCGGACTCCAACCGTCGCCCGATGTTTGCGGTGACAACACCACGGCCTCGCCATTGGCAAAGTAGTCATGCAGCGCATGACTGGTTGTGTTGAGTACCTTGTTGAGTCCATGATTTTGAATTTGAACCAATTCAGTCGAGCCATTGCCGCCGTTACCCGCACCATGAAAGAAGATGAGGAGCGCGTAGTCCGTCGTGGCGTTGTTAATATAGGCGTCGGGCAAAAACTCCCAGTAGCCATTCGGAGCGCCATTGGTATTGATGTTAACCGGATTCCAGGTTTCGGCCTGGGCCATCGGCGTCAGAAAGGCCAGTGCAAGCACTGCGCTGGCGATTCGTTTTTGCACTGCCGAAGCAGTGAAGCGCGCGAACATCGATAGGCCGCAACGCGAAGTGGGAATACTACGAGTTTTCATAGGAATGTGTAGATAGGCGAAATGAGATGGAAACAGCCTGGCTGAAAGCACCGACTAAAACTGATCGCGGATCACCAGATTATCAAACCGCGCCGTGACTGCGTTGCTCGATGAAAAGCGAACGCGGAAATCATCGATAGATGCGCCGGAGAAGCTCCCCTGAGTTGCTCCCGCAATGAGACGCACGCCGTTAACCCAGATGTCGCACTGATCAGCACCGAGCGCATAAGTTTGCGCATCCGGGCCGATATAATTCAGGCTTTGCCCCGTGTGGTTGACATACCAGTCAAACGCGCACCAGGTATCTAGAGGCAGCAGCGCCGAAGTCTGCCCATCAATTTTGATTTTAAAGTTTTCGCCCGCATGGCCTTTGACCTCCAAGCGTTGGTATAAATCCTGATATGACCCGCCTGCATCGTAATCGCTGATACCGCTCCAACTGCCAAGCTCGATCAGAAACAGTTCATTCCAAACGACATCCACATCGCTAATCTGCATATCGAACGCAATGTGTAGCTGGTCCGGGTTTCCCAGAAAATCATCCGTGCGCGTGAAGCCAGCATCGTTGTCACTTCCAGAGCTCGCACCGCGAACGATCTTAAGCGCGCCAGTATCAATGCTGAAAGCCCCGCCATTTATTTCCGAAGATATATCGAGAAACTCACCTGACGTGGGCGACGTTGCATTAAAGAAATCCGCAACGAAGTTCGACGAATCGAAGTCTTGCGCAAACAAAGCGCTACTTTGAACAGCCACTACAAAATCGATCGTGCTAATGTGGTAACCATCACTCACAATCAAACTAACCGTTGCTGATCCGGCTCCGGTTGCTTGCACAACCATGCTCCGGGTCAAGCCGGATCCAGTAATGACTACGTCCTCCGGATGCACCACGGAAGGATCACTGGACACGACCCAAATGGTCACCTCCCCCGCATTGCTATCACTGTCGCTAAGCGCGAGAGCGATCGGTGATGATGACGCGTTCGGCTCAAACGAGATATTTCCCACCGGTTGCAATTGAGGATGCGCCCCCAGCGCGCCGTAGCCACTTTTCTCCCGAATGATGAGGCCACTGATATTCGGCCGCCCATCGGGAACCGTCGTATAGAATTCGAGGTCCAGCTGCCCGGTTATATCGGTGACTAAATTCGGCAAGTAGCCGATCTCATCTGTATTGCCCAGTATGTTGATGCTGTCAGCGATATCGGACGTTAGCTCATGCAAAGTTGATGTCAGTTCCACGCCAGTGCCTTCTTCATACCCGGTGTATTCGACGTCGTAATAACGCGTTGAGTTCATTCCGGTAAAAACGAGCACACAGGGATTTTCATGCGGGTTGCGAATACGCAGGCCAACCTTTGTCACTTCCGCCGGGAAATCGCCGATCTGAATACCACTGGCGTTACTGTGCGTCCTGTAGTGCTCGGAATAACCGCCGTTGATGTTGTCGATTAGCAGCGACCACCCTGCATTTGCGCCACTGCTGTCATTCAACGTGGTGTTGGTTGGCCCGGTGTTGCGCAATCCCTGGCTATCATTCGCCAAGTCCGTCCAGTCTGGCAAGTTCGCCATTGAGTTGCGATGAAAGTTGAGCTTCACCGTTTTTGTAACGACATTGCCGGGAGCAGAAACCATCACGCGCCGATAAACAGGGTCCGCGACATTGCCCGCACTGTCTGCCTCCGTCAGCTTGTATTGGATCACGCATTCTCCTGCTATCGAAGTATCAATAGGTGCACCAATCCAAGAGATTTGTAAAGAGTCGGTCATGTCCCCATCGACATTATCATTCGCCAAGCAACCGGGATCGACGAAGGTTTCTCCCATGAGAATACTCATATCTCCACCCACTAGATTGAGCACTGGCGGCTCGTAGTCGGCGGCATTTTGATTAGGCTGATTATAGGTTAACCCTATTCCACGATAGCTGAAAAATGTGTCTGCCTGTAGGCGAAGGTCGAGAGGTGGTAAGTTACGCCCATTCCAAGTCATTTGCTGCCAATAAGCAGGCGAGGTGTTTGGATCGAAGTCACCGGCATGTGCTTGAATGCATTGAAAAAATTTCGTTTCACCAGTGGCGTCAAAATACTGAACAACGTCGCCTACCTCATACGGTACATACACGCCCAGCATCTCCGAGGTTTCATAGACTGGCGTCCACCGGGTGATCGATGACCAGTCGGTTTCAGTCGGAAAACCGGACTCCTCAAACACCAACTGCGCAGGCAAGCCAAACTCATCGCCACTGGACGTGATCAGCGAATCGTCGCCGCTTCCCATTTCGTAGATGAAGGCGTCGTGATGGAACTGATTGCCGCTGAATAGTATCGGACCTTCGTGGTTTGAAATCAGAAAATGAGCCCCCGGTTGATCCATGCCGGGTTCACTGTCCATCGTATGCGGGTAAGTGAAAAATCCAAAAATATTGTTGGTAATTTCGTAGTCCGTCAGGCCACTGCTGTGATCAATAAATCCAGGACGCAGCTTACCCATACCGATATAGTTATTGTCGATAATCACCTTCTTGGGTGGATCGGGCATTGCGCGCCCTATCTCTATCTCTCGCCAGCGAATGGCCTCCATGTGATGCTTACCACCGACCATAACATTGTCTCGCACGGTAACACCGCCTTCAACATGGGATAGCTGATGCGCTCCATTCTGAAATACGTGGAAAGGTGCCCGGTAGGTAGTGGCTGTGCCCACAATGACATTGTGTTCAATGATCGAACCGGCTGACAGGTTGTCCGTTTGAATTGCTTCCGTTCCAGTGAAAACAATGACGTTATTGCGCATCGTCAGCTCCACTAAATCCTGGCCTATAGCCGTCGTGCTATAGCCGATATAAAAGCCCTCGCCATTGACAAAACCAACGAAGTTATCCTGCACGTCCACTTTTACACGCCCAGGATTCGCTGGATTATCCGACTTCAAATTAAAGCCAGCGAATCCGCCTCCCCAGGCAGCCACATAATCGACCTTACAGGTTTCAAAGCCTTTGGCGCGCACACAATTTGGATTCGTAAATCCGTATAACATGCCGGACCATCGCTGGTTTCCCCAGAGTCCATATTTCTCGTAGTAATCCCCAGTATCGAAGTCCAGGCCACCATTGTGACCGAGAAAATTTGGATCTCCGGTTTGCGCAATCGGATCATATCTACCGGTCAGGTGGACGTGCGCAAAGTCAACGAGCTCCAGGCTACGGTATTGCGAATTCTCCTGAACATCTCCCCAACGAACCTGCCCACCCCAATTAGTGACCACCGTAGGCTGGGCTTCGGTGTTTTGGCAAAATGATCCGTTGATAAAAATGCGACCGTAATTGCCGGCGCGAATCAGAATCTTATTACCAACATCCAGGACCAAACCGTCTTTCTCGGTCAGGTAGAAACTGTTGTTAGCAGCATCAGGAGTGAATGCGAGGTAGTCACCCTCATTGACTTGAGGCCAGAACGCGGCATCGCTGGCCGTAGCCCGACGATTAGTCGTCATATCAGGATCACCGTAAGAGCAAAATGGCAGCAACAGAAACAACTGAAACGGACGCAGGCGCAGCCAACGGGATAGAGCAAAAACAACACTTTTCATGAGGTAGAGAGTTGGGGTTTTAGTAATTGGCGGGGGACTCGTAACGAGGGGAATTCATAACCAGTCACACGGCGGCAATTCATTCTTCGCCAATAACTTTAACGTAATAGTTCAATAGCAGCACTGTCAATCCTCATAATGAAGTAGTCGATCTTTTCAGAAATCGCTCTTTTTACATTACTATTCAGCATCTTACACTATCCACAAACGAAAACCCGCAATTGTTTAGCGTAAAAATCACTCTTACACTCGACTCGTTGGCACACTATAACTACATCGTAAACTTTCATAGGTTTATTCCTAAAACAATAACAACTCACCAAGCACCCACGCTTTTACTCAATGGACCGCACGCAGGCCTAGGATTCGATTCATTAAAAAGGCCACAAAGCCTTAGAGCGTATAAATAGAAGTAACGAACAGATAGAATTTGCGGCTTGACCGCATTACTATTACGTATAAGTTTCATACTTAAATCACCCCGAACTCCCCCATCAGTCAGCACTCAGCGCCTCAGCCGACCATGCCCCAACCCCAACACGACTTATATACAAAGAAGCCTCAAAAAGGCTTCGCGCTCATTATTGCCTTAAGCCTGATGGCATTTATGGTCATCCTGCTCGTCAGCCTGACCACCTTGCTACAAACCGAGCTCACCGTCTCTAGCAACCTGAACAAACAGCAGGAAGCTAAGCAAAATGCCATTTTCGGCCTGTATGTCGCGCTAGGCAGCCTACAACGCGCCATGGGCCCGGACCAACGGGTATCCGCCCCGGCAACCATAGCAGGAGCATCACAAGACTTACAAAACTACATCGGTGCCTGGGATAGTTCCGCGCCCGGCAATCCTCCTACTTGGCTAATTTCCGGCCAAGCCGACCCTCTCAGTACCAGCATATTCGATCCGCTGACAGCAACCCCCAATTGGAACGCCAACGGTGAGGCTATCGACAGCAAGCATGTTGTCCTGATTGGAGCCAATTCCGTCGGTAATGGAAATGCAAGCTCCCTGCTGGATCGAGACAACAGCGGCCTGCCTGATGATATCATCACGGCCCCCAAGGAGACCATCGGAGATATCGGCGCGTTCGCTTATTGGATTGGTGATGAAAACCAAAAGTCCCGAGTAAATTTAACCAATTCCGAACCAGGCTTTGCCGCCATTGATATCAACGCAATGACTCGAATGTCTTTTGGCACCCCATCCAACAGCGCCTTCCACTCACTGCCAGAATTTGCGAATGTCGATCTTGAAGACAAAGACAACATATCGAACATTCAACGTAGCTTTGACTTCGCGGACCTTGCCCTCTCGACTAACGTCCCTCGAAGCTCTCTTGACCAGTATTTGCACACCTTAAGTTTTTACTCCAGCGGCATTCCAGTTGATGTTAAAAACGGTGGCCTAAAGAAGGACCTGTCCCTGGCCTTTGAGATGAGTGACGGCCAATTCTACGCATCAGAATTCGCCAGCGGCGCGACCAATGCCTACGACAATCTCGTCAATGGATCTCCGGTTAAGGTTAGCTTCTTATTTGAGGAAGATGTGAATAGCAGTAGCGGCGAACCATTAACCGGACCGACTTGGGACATTCTTCGCAACCACTATCGACTCTATAAGCATGTTCGCAATGCGACTAGCACCCCGACTCTAACCGGTGCTCCCTACTACCCCAACACATTCGAGCAAGAATGGCGGCCCGGCAACAATGAGGCGACCTACTCCTATGCCTACCTCTTGAACAGAGGCGGTGCCACCGATGGCGACGGTGATCATTTGACCAAAAAAGTCATCCAAAATCGCGAGGTGACCTACCCCACCAGCCAGCAGCTCATGCCAATCATCCAAAGGGTGCAGTATTACGTCTCCCTGCAAAACATAGGAGGCAATTTAAACCTGGTATTGGTTCCTCATGTCGTCCTTTGGAACCCATACAACGTAACACTTGAAGTCGATGCCGTCCGGGTGATTGTCATGAGTATTGATATCCAAATCAACGTCGCGATCCATGACGGCGACACTGATACCATTAAGACTTACACCGATCCAGGCGGTGTTGAACATGAGTGCCGGGGAAATGCCACACTGCGCAATTACTTCATTCATAATCAAACTGGCAACAACGGATCAGACTTCTATTTGCTACTGAAAAATGGAAGCTCCGATGACTTTGAAACACCACTCAGTTTTGAGCCCGGAGAAGTTAAAATTTTCTCCGCTGCCAACTCGGCTCCGCAACCCCTCTTTGACCATGTCCTGCTAATGAATGAAGGCTTTAACTTTACCGGTGGATTCCTCATGGAAGATTTTTTAAGCGGGCAGTACGGCAGCAGTATTCGTTCTTTTGGGTCTGATAAAAACATTTCAGTCAATAAGATGCCACTATCCGCCTCGGACACCGTGGTCGCAGGGATTCGTACGGATTGGAAAGGCGGCGAAGCTTATCGAATCATTGGCACATATGTCCCTGCATCCGAGTTCCCAGACACCGTTTCCAGCGGCTCAAAGAATCGCGACGACAAAGAGCCCCTCACGACCTACCGGCACTACACGATGCAGGAGGAAGCCATGCTCGAGTTCAACATAAAGAACAACGACAATTTGAATGAGCCCTTTACTCCCGGCGAGAACACATCCGGCATTATATTAACTGGTTCAGCCTTCGCTTCGCGCATAGGTTTGTTTGTTTTCGACTCATACCAGAAACCGGTTGGAGACCCCTATCGCCCCCTTTCAGTCGGCGGATGGACCAATCCCCGCTACTACGTGGAGAAGCATAACTTCACGCATGAAAGGGTCATCGATGTTTCCTCCAGCGGAGGCATTAACACCGTGATCTCTGCCCCCGCAAACGAATCATCGCTACCTCACGCCAACTCCTCCTCGAATAATGCATACTGGGGCGCAACGAACGAAACCACGAGCGGCCAAACCCACGTTAGCATGTTTGACATCCCCACAACGCCACCACTTTCCCTTGTGGATTTCCGGCATGCGGACATACTGCCATACTATCGAACGCCAGCGCATGCGATCGGTAATTCCAGAGCGCACCCGCTGATTTCGCGCACGCTGCGCGCCGAAAAAATTGAAGGTGCTGAGTTCACGACACCAGACTTGTCACTGCTGGCAAATGAAGCTCTATTCGACCGTTACTTCATGTCAGGCATCACGCCAGAAATTGATTTTACACAGGATCAATACAGCGAAGAGCGCAGCGTATCGCGCGTCATTCAGGAATACGCAGATCAATCCGACACGCAGCTATCCGCCAATCCACGAATCTCCTACACGGACGTTCGTATGCCGGTGGCGATCGAAGATGCCCTACTGAAAGACCCAGATACTTTGGCAAGTGACGCCTACCAAAAATCGGCGGCCTACTTACAAATCATTGGAGCGTTCAACGTAAACTCAACTAATGTCGATGCCTGGAAGGCGCTGCTTTCCTCCATCCGAAAGCAGCAAATGCTCATTGCAGATACACAGGGGGACCTACAGATCATCGACAAAGAAAATGCCACCGATGACCGTTTTGACGAACTTATCTTTGGCCGGCTCCATACCCCCAATGACTCAGCTGAAATCGGTTGGCGCGGTTGGCAAAGCCTTAGCGATGATGAGGTCAACGCACTGGCTGAACAGATCGTGGAACAAGTAAAAATCCGAGGCCCGTTCCTCTCGATGGCAGACTTTATCAATCGCTCACTAAAGGATGATGACACTGGTTTGGCAGGTGCGTTGCAGGCAGCCATTGACAATACCCAAATCAACGGCGAGGGACTGAATGATGCCGTACTCATAGCCGTAAAATCTCAGGAAGAAGACGGGTCGGCTACTGCAAAGCGAAATTTTCCCGCCCCCGAGCATTCCATGCAACAGTCAGGAGATGGTGCCAACGACATCATTACACAAGCAGATCTCTTGGCTCCGTTGGCCCCCGTACTAACCGTTCGCTCAGATACCTTCCGGATCCGTTCCTATGGGGAAACGACCAATCCCCTAACGGGCGAAATCGAAGCCACCGCAATCTGCGAGGCCATCGTCCAACGATCCTCAGAGTATATGAACGACTCGACCAACGAGCATGCCTGGGAAATGCCCACTGGTGAAAACATCCAGTTTGGCAGACGCTTCGTTGTAAAATCTTTCCGCTGGCTGAACGAAAATGAAATTTAATTATCTGACATTGCTCGCATTGATCCTCACTCCGCTGATCGATTGCGCTGCAGACAATCGGCAAAATGCCGAGGACTATATTACCCTCCACTTCTGCGCCGCATCCTGGAAGCAATCAATCCGCGAGCCTTTGTACTACCAACTAGATGGCGAATATCTGCCCCTGCGCTTGACCACAACATCACGCACCAGACCTGTCGACTATCATGGGCCTAATCCCATCACCTTCTACGCAAAACAAGCAGACAACCAATACCTACCGATAGCTCAAGCTAACATCCCCGAAGGCTTCAGCCAAGCGCTGCTTTTGTTTTTCCACCAAGATGAGGCGAATGACGCATCCGGTAGATTTAGCGTCAAAGTAATCGATGACAACGAGACACTCTTCCCGAGAAACAGCTACCGGTTCATTAACTTTTGCGCAGATGAAATCATTGGAAAGCTCGGCAGTGAAAAATTTTCCATTACCGCCAATTCAGCCAAAACGATCGAACCGAAGCAGACACCCAATAATCAACTCTCCCTTCAGCTTGCCGAAGTCAATGGGCGCGAGGCCAAGATGATTTATTCCAGCGTTTGGCCATTCCAGCCCAACACGCGCAAGCTGGTGGTACTCGCTCCACCCGATGGAAATCGTATGGAAAAACTCAGCATGGTAATCATCCCCGACTACATGCCGCTGGAAAGCGAATAAGCAAACACCTCACACTAACGAATTTCATGAAGCACGTCTTAACAAATCTTCGAATCAACAATCGAACGCTGGCCGCAATCGCCGCCCTTAGCCTTGCAGTTTTGGTCACTCCTCTTGCGGCCGATAAAATTACCGGCCTATTTGTCGGCAATAGCTACTGCGATTATAACGCTCTCAACAAACAAGTTGAAGCCATGCTGATTGCCAGTGGCGATGAAGCCCTGCTCAAGCGCGAAACCAAAGGCGGATTCTCTTGGAAAAAGCACTGGGAAGGCCCCAAGGCTCAGAAGCGCATTACCGATGAGGAAGAGTGGGATTTTGTGGTCCTTCAAAATCACAGCCGCAGCTCATTGGACAAACGCGCCGAATTTGACGAATATGGTGAAAAGCTAATCGCCCTCGTAAAAGAATCTGGTTCTGAGCCCGTGCTGTATATGACTTGGGCGCGTGCCAATTTACCACAAGACCAAGCCGTCATTACCGAAGCTTACAGCTCTCTGGGAAAGCGCGAGGGTGTAAAGGTTGCCCCCGTGGGCATTGCCTTTGAAAACTGGATCAATGCTCATCCTAATGTAGCGCTCCACATTCAAGACAACAGTCACCCAACCATGGAAGGTTCTTACCTTGCGGCCTGTGTAATCTACGCCACCATAACCGGCAAATCCCCCGTAGGCCTTCCTAACATCATTGAAGGAGCAAACTGGGTTACCAAAGGCAACCACTTGGCCTTTCTTGATCCGACACTAGCCAAGCAATTGCAAGAGACCGCCTGGAGCACTGTTCAAGCATATTCGCCTGAGGCTTATTTCTCCGAAACACCCTTAGAGCCTAGCGCAGCCCCCGACGCGACTACCAGCACCAATAACTACCAGCCAAAGGATACCGACATTCGTATTAACTTCGGCGGTCAAACTCCGCAGGGATGGAATAAAGTTGGTGGCAACTTGAGCCCCGCCCCGATCCCATTAGTCAGCGCAAACGGCCAATCGACCACTTCCACGATTGAAGTCGTGGACGCCTTCCAAGATTATGAAAATGAGGGTGTTGTTAAGATTCCACTGGCCGGCGACGCAATCGCTTTTGATGGAGCAAAGAACGCGACACTGTTCTTAAATCGTGGAGAAAACAATCCGACCGGCGAAGTGCGCCTGACCCTTGACCCTGCCAAAGCTTACAATATTCAGGTTTGGGCATCACGCCATGGCAATGGCCGACGCTGGGCGAAATATACCATCACTGGCGAACAGACTCAGTCTCAATTTCTTGCTGGAGGGAGCGAAAGCGGTGCCGACGGAAATTTCGATAAAGTTCTACACTTTGCCAACGTCAAACCAAGCGCGGATGGCACGGTTAGCCTCAAGGTGGAGTTCCCTGCCGAAGGAGATCCAGTGCGGAACATAGGCGATTATATTTATCTCACTGGCATGATCGTTTCACCGCAGTAATTCACGGACACGATAGACTGGTAGAACTAGCCTAGGCATATAACCCGGGCACAGCTTTTCCGCACTACAATGAGCAGCCAAGGAATAGCATTTCCTCAATGTCCGGCTTGGGCGTGGGCGAATGAAACAAAGGCAAATCAGACCGTTTTGTTTCGCACGAAAATCCAGTTGGAGCATTCAGAAATGAGGCCTCAACTCCAGATCGCAGCCAACACTCGATATCAACTTTGGGTCAACGGAAGCTACATCGGCCAGGGACCCTGCCCAGCACCGAAACAGCAGAGTATCGTCGATAGTTTCGACATCACCGGTGAGGAATGCCTAACCATTGCAGTCTTAGTTCATTACTACGGGCTCAATAGCCAAAGCCATTCCAACGCGCTCCCGGGATTATGGGCGCAAGTCGCCCTTCACGGAAATCAAACGCAACGCGTAATATCAATCCCGCCGGACGCGTGGAAATATTGCTCTGACAATGGTTGGCGCTCTACGCAATGCCGTCGCAGTTGGGCCACCGGATGGGCTGAGCAATATTATGCATCCGAATATCCGGAAGGCTGGCAAAGTCCGGATTTCAACGACCGAGCATGGCCATCAGCCAAAGCCAACCGATACAGCGGCTACACCCTGCATGCCCGAGTAGTTCCAATGCTCAAGGAGTGGTTCATGCCAGCGGAAAAACTCATCTCAGTCGCTGAGGTTTCAGCAACCGCGCCCTTTCCTGAGGACGGCTCCGTAAAGCTAGGGCAAATCCTCGATACAGAAGACTGGAAACAACTTCCAATCGAGCCCTTTCAGTCGTCTTGGTCGTCAGGCGCTGGCATTACTACTCCATCAAAAGACCGAGGGCTGGCCCTTGTGTTTGATTTGGGCGTCAATGTGTCCGCGCAAATTCAATTTCAAGCTTCGGCCGACATGGGCTCTGTCGATGGATGCGGCGCTGAGCGCCTAATCGACGAGCGCCCCCAATCGTTTCTTAAAGGAGCTGATTACGCATGTCGCTGGCACGCCGCAGAAAATGCCTCTGCCTTCCGTACGATCAACTACAATGGCTTCCGCTATCTACTGATCGTTCTTCGCCCCGCAGGATCGACAATTACGTTAAGTTGCGCCGGAGCATGGCGGCGACAGTCTGATATTTCACTGACATCCAGCTTTTCCACTGACGACGAGGAGCTTGCCCGCCTGTGGCAAAAAAGCATTCATACGATAGAAATTGGCACACAGGAAACCGGTGTTGATTGCCCCACACGCGAACAGGCCTTTTATATAGGCGACGGACTTTGGCACTGCCTCTGGCTCAGTAAACTCTATAATGAGCCTAGCCACTTGCATCACTTCTTCGATGCTGTGGTGGCCTGCCAGCACGACGAAACGGGATTAGTTTCACCGGCAATATACCGGGCTGGCGAGCCCTATACATTCCTCCTAGACTACTGTCTGATTTACGTCTGGGGCATTGATGTCTATCGAAGAGCCGTGCCCGTCGACCAAGAACGACTTCATCGCATTCTTCAAAGCGGCGAACGCGTCTTGAAGTGGTTTGAGCAACACATCAACACTAGCGGCTTACTCGAAGTCGATCCGCATATCGAGGCCTCGGGCGGTACTCAAAGCTACACCCAGCTTCTCTTCATCGACCACCCTGGCATGGGCTGGCACATGAAAGACGAACCAGGAATACACAGGTCACAGCAGTCACTTGGCCTGAACGCCTATCTAATCATTGCACTGCAAGCCTTCTATCAATGCGCGGAATCAACCGGCTACCGACATTGCCTAGATAAGAAAAAGCTTTGCACTGCAAAGCTTAGAGATTCATGCCAGAATACTTTCTGGAATACTGATCTACAGTATTTTGCCGATTGTATCGATAGCGATGGAATGCATAAGGGTTGGAGCGAGCATTCCCAATGTCTCGCGGTTCTAGCTAACCTCATTGATACCGAAGAAGCACATGACTTAATGTCACGACTGATTCAGCAACGCAGTGATGCTTCGCTATGTAAAGGCACCCCCTACATGTGGATCTACCACACAGAAGCACTCTATCTAAGCGGACACGGCGATAAAGCTATTGACCTAATTCGCGAAGCTTGGAGCGACATGAACAACAACCCTGCAGTAACGACTTGGTGGGAAACATTTCTCGGCGATGAGCTGGATAGCTTCTGCCATCCTTGGTCGGCAGTGCCAGCCTGGGTGCTTCATAATCAATCTGAGCAATTCAGAATCCTCTCCTGCTAATTGAGATATTGGATTTCTACGATCCACACACCTCGAGTTTCGGCCGAATAGTCGGTATAAACCAGCCACTTGCCATCTTGGCTTAAGGCGGGGTGCGGGTGATAAGGGTGCTTTCTGCGTGATACGCGACCAATGTAAAGATGACTACGAGTCTCCCTATCGATTAGAACAACGTCAGACAAGTTTTCGCTTTTGGTCCTGTCAGCTTCAAGATGCGCCTCAACACCTTTTCGGTGCTCCTCCGGGGATGCAGGCGGGTGGTCCCAGGCTGCGCTGGTGTCAATGACGATATACCGCCCGGAATGTTCGGTATTGCAGTGCCAAGCGGTATTACACTCCCAGATTAGCTTTGATGGACGATCATCAGAAAATGCCTCATAGATACCTCGCGGCCCCTGAGTGCTGACTGCATATGCGACTACCAGAGCCGAGGAGTCGTGAAAGCACCATCTCTCATGTCCTGCAAAGATGGATGCATCAGGGAATTTTCCATTGATTGCTTGCTGAAAAACGCATTTTCCATTCGGGGCGAGCGTCTCATGCCATGCCCAACATCTGTCATCGATGGTCTCCGTGGCACCTTCATGAGAAAATCCTATCCAAGCTGGATCATGTGGACAATAGTGGAAATGATTCGCATACCACGACTTACTGAAAAGAACTCGCTCTGTTTGTGTTGTAATATCGTATTCTACTAGCACGCAAAGTCCGTCATCGCGGTTCTCGGCGATTAAGCAACGTTCGCCGTCCGGTGTGATGCTTGGTAGTCCCTGTAGCTTGCAGCCATTTCTTTTGGTCCGGATTAAATGCCAAGTTCCTTGGCCGCATTCGTCTATGTCAATGTATGCCGCGATGTCTCGATAGATAGCGAATACTCTAGGAATATCCTGGGCAACATCTATGCAGATGGTCGCATTCTCGTGATGTATAACGTCATCCGAGAAGGGAAATTCGGGCAACGGAACACTCGTTCGGTCATCGCAATTCAATAACGTCAGGCAAGGTTTGGCTTCGCTGCCATGTGGCACGTTACAAATGATAACCTGACGCCCATTGGGTAAAAACCCGTTACAATGCGGGTATGTAATTGCAGTTGTTAAACCAAGGAAATGCTTAGATTGTATTCTCACTTATTAACAATTTTTATATTAA
This sequence comes from Cerasicoccus sp. TK19100, assembly GCF_027257155.1. NCBI lineage: Bacteria > Pseudomonadati > Verrucomicrobiota > Opitutia > Puniceicoccales > Cerasicoccaceae > Cerasicoccus > Cerasicoccus fimbriatus. The sequence continues at coordinate 811,910 of NZ_JAPWDU010000001.1, read as the reverse complement.
AATACTTCTCAAAAAAAACTTAGGTAATTCTAAATCGGCAAACCGATCAGCCAAGCCATGCGCAAGGTAGAAGCAACATTTCAAGTTCCAATCAAGTCAAATTACGAATCTTACATTGGACTAAGATTAGATGATGTCCTGAAGCACATCCAAGAAACTGAACGGCGCACCACGATTGAGGTCATAGGTTAAACTTTAACTACCAACTATCATTCAATCAGTCACGTGAATCATGCAAGAAGCTGGAGCTTGCTCACGCTACGCATTGATATGCGCAGCAAATCATTTGCTTGTTAGATCAAAGTGTAATTTTAAAGAAACTCAAAAGAGCAGCACAAAACCTAATCAAGCAGTCCACCCCTCCTCTCCTCGACACAAGCTAACCCTGGTCAATCTATATTGGTTTTATACAACCGTAAAAACTAAATGCCGGGAATGCCCCCTCACCCCTATAAGTAGATACAGCATATGAAAGCAAAAGCCGCATGGCATCATCGCATGCCCGAAGTCTTAACGGCGCTCTCAATTCTCGTCGCAAGCCCCACCATATTTGCTCAAACAACCATAACCATTGATAATGCCGATACCTCCGGTATATCCCTGGTAGGCAGTTGGAACAGTTCGACCGGAGTAAGCGGTTACTACGGATCGAATTACCTACACGACAACAGCCTAGATAAAGGTTTAAAGTCAGCCACATTTACGCCAGATATTCAAGTTGCCGATGATTATGAAGTATTCCTTCGTTGGACTTCAGGATCTGGACGCCCTGACAACGTACCAGTGAACATCATTTACGAAGGAGGGACATCGCAGACGACAGTAAATCAGCAGATCAATGGCGGCATGTGGAATTCGATCGGGGTATACTCATTTGCAGCCGGAACGTCGGGCCATGTAAAAATCGAAACCACTGGCACTTCGGACTTTGTCATCGTCGATGCGATTCAGTTTGTTCCTCAATCGGTACCCGCGCTGACTGATATCATCATTGATAGCACGGATAGTGAGGCCATTAAAACCGGAACATGGTCGAGTTCAACCGCAGCTTCCGGCTACTATGGCAGTAACTATCTGCAGGATGGGGCAACTGGTAAAGGTGCTAAGTCAGTTGCTTATATACCTGATATACCGGAGCTCGGATTGTATGATATATTTCTCAGATGGACAGACTCCTCAAACCGTTCAGAGGATACACCATACACAGTCTATTCCGCAGATGGTGTGACTGGATTTCTCGCAGACCAAACTCAAAATGGCGGCGAGTGGGTCCCGCTCGGTGGTTTCGTGCTCGATGCAGGAATGACGAATGAAGTCGTCCTTTCCACTGAAGGAACTGATGGTAAGCATGTGATCGCAGATGCGGTCCGCTTCACCGAAGCTGCTCCTTATGAGGTGATCGTTGATAATTCCGACACATCCCTGGTCACGATCGAAGGCGATTGGTTTACGTCAACCAGCGCAACTGGCTATGTAGGCAACAACTACCTTCATGACGATGCTAGTGCAAAAGGCAGCAAGTCAATCACCTTTGCGCCCGAGCTCGATCACGCTGGTTCGTATGATGTGTATATGAACTGGGCCGGAGGAGGCACACGATCCGACCAGGTGCCAGTCCACGTAACTTGGGCAGACGGTGTCACACCTCTTTACGTAAATCAACAAACGAATAGCGGCCAGTGGAACTACATCGGCACCTATTCATTTATCAGTGGTAACCGCGGCACGGTGACAATCACAACTGAAGACACCGATGGGCTATTCGTGTTGGCTGACGCAGTGAAATTTGTCCGCACTGCTGCCGAATGGACTCCAGAGACTTTGGGTGATCGTCTTTGGTATTACTGGAATGTCGATGACTTGCCAGACGGCGCAGTCGAGATATGGGATGACCGCATAGTTGGATTGAAGGGTATTCAGTCTTCAACCACCTATCCAGGGGAACCGCAGGGTGATAACTCAAAGCAGCCAATCAAACAAAACGGTGAACTCTACATTTCAGCCAATTCGAATGATCACCTCAAAATCAAGCATCTGGATGGTTCACCATACCTGCCGCACATCGCACACCGAGCGGTGGTCGTACTCTTCCGGGTCGACCTGACCGGCACTGGTGGTGGAACGCTATTTGCGATTAACGGATATGGCGGTGGCTTGGAGTCACAGCCTAGCGTGCAGTATAATCGCGATCAGGATCGCATCGGTGTAAACTGGCGTTCCATCTCGGGATCAAATGGGATTTCTTTCACCATAGATCCCGATGGTTCCACCTGGCACTGCTTGGTTGCGCGTCGTGAAGACAAATACATTTATGCGTCGATTGATGGAAAAGACATCAATGGTAACCCCGGTGAGACGCAGATCGAAATGCAAGACTGGGCTGTGGCTGATAGTAATATATTCAACCAAGGCATTATTGGAGATTTCAGGAGTAACAATCCGGAGATGGCGCTTGATACCATTATACTCACGCAGCAAATCACCGGTGATGAGGCCGATCGCTTGATGGGTTGGGCCATGTGGCGTCGTGGCATTCAGGATCAACTTCCGACGACGCATCCATACCGCTACAGAAAGCCCTACGCTACAGCTCCGATTGATCAGTTCTACGAAGTGACTGAGGAGGCATGGCAAGCGACCAATAATTTTTGGTCAGATGCTTCTCTCTCTGAAGATCCGTATGTGGGTGATCCAATAGATCTAACGGGATGGTCTCTGGATTTCGAAGACGAGTTCAACACCCATAGTGTCACACACGATGTATTGGGCAAAGGCAATTGGTTTGCCCCGACACACCAAGCTGCTGTCGGAGAGCGAGCCACCAATCCGATTCAGTACGATGAGGAGAATAATATCATTGGCGTTCCGATTGTGGGAGTACCAGCGGGCGTAGGTAACTCCGATCGAACCGTGGGCACGCCAGCATATCATAGCAACCACCCGGATACTTATATCCATGGTAACAGCGAAATGACCATTCGCATGCAGAAGATTGACGACGAATGGTATTCAGGCTGCTTTGCTTCAGTAAATCTCAATGGTTATGGACGTAGCTGGATGTATCCATATGTTGAGGCGCGCATGAAGATCGGTCCAAGTAGCACTGGGAACTACTATGGCGCTTGGCCGGCGCTTTGGCTTAAATCGCTAAACTCATTCACTAACCTTACGCAGACAAATATCGAGTATGATATCTACGAGGGCTATAGCGCCGACAAAAAGGGCCACCATGCAACCTTGCATCAGCACCCTGGAATACGGCAGCTTCCCGGGCGTCAAAGTAGTAATCGGAAAATCGGAAACTACTACGGTATGTATACATCTTCCGCATTTGGAATCGATGATCTATTCGATGGTGAGTTTCATACCTACGGAACGATGATAACACCTGATTGGGTAATCAACTATTTCGACGGTAAGGAATTACATCGCTTTCCGACACCACAGGAAATGAAACAACCGATGTGGATATTAGTAGATCTGGCCATGAATGGGCCAAGTGAGTCACTGCTTGCAGATGGGATTTATGAACTGACAGTTGATTACGTGCGCGTTTATCAAAACCCGACTTATTCATCCGAATAGCGCACCTCATGGCCTTTCGGCTGATTCAATTCCCCATCTAAGGATAGCTTTCGTTGTTATTAGTAAGTATTAACAATCAGTTCTAAAAACCTACTCATTCACAATTGGGATATACTGACCATCATCTCGCTGTTTCCATAAACATGGCTAAACCAGCCCCAAATAAAGTGCGGATTCGAAGCAAGTCGCTAATCAAGGTTCTTGTGATCAGTCTCTTGGCACACGTTGCTATCTTGTTAACAATCGGCGGAGTGGTTATCTTCAGTGCAGCTACTCAAGATTCAGTAGAATTTGAAGCCCCAACAGCAATTCCTGAACAGCCGCCTCAGGTGCCCATTCAAATTAAAATTAATTCCAATCCCACACCTCCGAAAAAGGTAATAGCCGCCCCCGCGGTATCCGTGATCGATATATCAGACATTGAGGTGCCGACCATAAGCCAGAACAGCCGCGTGGCCTTTGGAACTGGTGAGCTAGGAGGTAATTGGTCTACGATTGAAGCCAAAATGCCAGATATAGACTTTTTTGGAGTCAAAACATCGAGCCAGAGTATCGTCTTCGTAATGGATATATCGGGAAGCATGATTGGAGATGAACGCGGGCCGGAGGGATTTAAAATAGTCGCTGACGAAATTCTTAAAGTGCTCCAAAGCATGAGTGACAATGGCAGCCAAACGAAGTTCAACATCATTGGATTTGCCGGAGGAGTAGAAACGCTTAGCGGCAGCGTTAGGGAAATCAACGAGGCTACTATTCAACGAACTAAAAACTGGCTTAGACGTATGGACCCCGCAAAAGCACTGAAAAGGGACCAGACTTTTGATAGCATCGATTGGAATAAATACCAGGATGGCCTGCATGCTGGCACGCGTACCGATTTAGCCTTGAAAAAAGCGTTCTCAATGAACCCAGAGCAGATCATCCTCTTATCTGATGGCGAACCGACAGGAGTTAGCGTTGATGAAATTTTGATGCTGACCGCAAAACTTCAGGAGAAACAACCCAATCCTGTTAAAATCAACACCATCTCTTACCGGAGTAAAGATGGTCGGTCATTCATGAATGCATTGGCAAGTCGTAACAGTGGCGAATACCTCGCTGTCGAATAACATGGACTGCATTGCATCTACAATCTCCGATATTCACACTTCCGGAACGCAAAATCTTTAAATCCAGTTCATCATCCAATCAAGCATCAGACAATTCACTCAGATTTATCGCAAACTAACCAGTCCCAATTTAAATATATATCATGATTAGATGTCTTTTTGCCCTAACCCTCTATGCTCTCATTGCGGCAAGAACGGCGTGCGCCGATCCAATTCCATTCAAGGCCGACGTTGCCTACGGTCCACACGAATTGCAAAAAATAGATATTTATAAGCCTGAAGGCAAAGGCCCGTTTCCCTTTGTCATGGATATTCATGGCGGTGGTTGGTGGAACGGCGACAAGAAACTATCGGATTCACATGTTAAGAGGTATACTGATGCTGGAATTGCTGTAGTAGGAGTCAATTATCGAATGCTGCACGCAGCCCATCGCGAAGGCGTGTATCCGCCAGTTCAAGCATGCCTCGATGACATCAAATATGCCTTACAATTCGTTCGCAATCACGCCAACGAATGGGATCTAGACAAAAACGCAGTGGGACTTACTGGAGTCTCAGCAGGAGGATTCTCAGCACTCTGGCTTGGTCTCTCAGATGACATGGCGGATCCAGAGGCAACCGATCCTGTTCTTAGAGAATCAACGCGAGTGCTGGCAATAGGCGTCCGTGATGCACAAACTTCGATCGATCCAATACAAATGCGTGATTGGGTTGGGCCAGAACTAAAGTATGGTGGTCATGCTTTTGGCATGAACGAAAAAGACTTTGAGGGCTTTCTGGCAAAACGCAGCAAGTTTGAAAAATATTTTCCTAGCATGTCACCCGCGGAACTAATTTCCAGTGATGATCCTGCAATATTCATGAAGTATAAGTTTAGCCCAGATGAGAAAAAGAAAGGTGGAAACTTTTACGTTCATAGTCCCAGTTTCGGCATTGAATTTAAAAAACTAGCAGATTCAAAAGGAGTAGAATGCTATGTGCAGCACCCCGATCAAGATGTCCACCAATACATCGACCAATACGACTTTGTTCTGAAGAAATTGATAGAAAACAAGCGTTAGTTTTCAGCATATTGAATTACATCGGTTACATGATTTTTGAAAGCCAAACGATACTAGCCCAGTATGAATCAACCTTCCAATATTGATCTCACAACTCCCAAAGTGGTGCGCAGGTTCATCAACGCCGACAATATACTAGCGCGAGTGAACGCTTGAGAGACTTGGCAATATACCTGCCGACGTAACAGCGCCCCATGTCATTTGGGGGAATGACATGGGGCGCTCTCTTTTAATACTAGAATTCCAACTGCTCCATGTGCCTTGCTACCTGAGCAAGAAATACACTGCCCTTCTCACGCAATCAAACCGTCATAGTATTCAAGAGCCCCTACTCCAGAGCTCGCCCCTAGAACTCGACAAGTTGACGAAAAAAGAGTGTCGTTTCCCCAATCGTATTTAGCGTGAAAGTAATATATTCATTGGATGGTGCGCCAGCGAGTGTAGTCCAAGATTCGAGGTCTCGAGACCATTGTAACGTGTAGTGAATGTTGGGTTGAGTAGCGAGTGGACTAACTAAAAGAGAAGCATATTCAACTCCAAAACTAATTTGAGGCAGCTCCAATGGCGAGTTTGAGAAAAAAGGATCAAGGCCGAATGCATACTCTAAAGAATTGCTAAGCCCATCGTGGTCATCGTCACCATTCGCTCCCCCTTGCAGATCTGGGAAGAGCGTTTTAACCCATGCGCTAAAGCCGAATGGCATGATAGAAATATTATCGACCAGACCGCGCGTAGCCCGAAATCCCATGCCAGACCAGTGCATAGGATTTCCGTCAAAATCATCTTCATCAATCAATATAGAAATAACAGGATTGCCTTCATTAAGGTCAATACCTGCCGACAAATCTCGCACATAGAGCTCCACCGTTCGTTGGCCGTGCTGATTGGGGTTCGTCCATGAGAGGGTGAGCCGATACCAATGGTCGGTTTGGTATGTCTCCGTGGATAGATAAGTTTGCGAGCCGATCTGGATACGAAAATTTGCTGTGTGGTAAACACCAAATCCGATAGCGGTTTCCGCCTCAGTAAAGACACCGTCAGAATCGGCATCAACTCCCCAGCCAGCAATCAGAAGCGAAGAATCGGCATCGGCTTGATTATCAAAACCAACATTGCCAGGAAAGAAATCAGCCTGCATGGTGCTAGCCTTCTTTAACGGGATTAAATGCCGGCGAGTGCAATAGTGTCCTCCTGTGGCACCCTTATGCCCGGCCGCTTGTCCACTCACATATTCACCCTGACTAGATGTCGCAACCACCTGAAGCGATGAATCAACCCCATCCGTTGCAGCAAATTCATCCTGACGATCTAGCGGCCCGGTAGCATAAATGGGAATTTCAAAGTCGAGAATCTCACGATTCGGTAAGAATGCATACCCTACTCGTTCCCCATAGATGGTCATCGCTTGAGTATTGAAATGCGATTGATCCATGACACCAAGCCCTCGCGAAGAGATAAAACTGGTGTTAGGCAAACTACGTGCGGCCTCCCACTGAACCGTGCGAAATGCTAGGGGTTTTACTGTGGCAACTTCACCAACAATGAATCGCAGGTTTGGCATATTTAAGTCACTTCGCACATTCTTAATCAGTGTAGCCAGCAAATCGCCATAAACATCCGTACGCTCGTTGATGTCGCTTTCACCCTGGTGCCAAAAGACACCATGGACAGTGTAAGTATCCCCTGCTGCTTCAAGCTCTTCAAGCGCGTCTTTGGTTGAATCAATTAATGCTCGATACAGCGGACCGACCAGGTCTTCAGAATCCTTCACAGGATACCAATCTGTTCCCGGCACACCAAGAGCAGTTCCGCCTCGACTAACCTTGATAAAAGCAGGATTTTCATAGTATTCGTTGAGAACTCTGGCCGCACCGATCTCCATTCCAAAAGTATCAGATGGCAATGCGCCACTGTAGCTTGGAGAAACGCTGTATCCAGGCTCGAGCGTCACCCATGTCCCGTATTTGCTTTTATCAGTATTGGTGTATACGGTATTGGTATAATGCACCATAACTCCGTCTTGTTTTCCAGCATATATCGCCAAATCTCCAACCAATTCTGACTTGAGGGTACGGCCATCCGCATTGGATTGTCCAGCTATGATAAAGACATCACGATGCTGTCCAGCTTCAGCTGAAACGAGAGATACAAGCAAAAGAATAGCTGTAGAGGCATGACGAAGTAATAATTTGATTGTCATATTCAGAGGTGGTTTGCGCGAGTCAGATTTCAAAAGAACACCACGCGACTCTTAGAAAAATAAAGGCATCGTTTATTCCGACTCATATAGTTTTTCGGGGTAATGACTTACGCCTGCAAAGGCCCCAGTAGAGCTGCCGGAACCTTTGCACAAGCCGTTAAGCGCTATTGCAACAACATCCAGCTAGCTCGTGCATGATTAATAAACTTTCACGCCTAAATCTGCGATGCGAACAGGCAATCCTGTACTCATAGACTGATTGGCTGCGATGCCAGTAAGAATAGACCAGGCACCATCTTCATGACCAGCAGCACGACCAAGCGGATCATGTTGATACTCATCAAAAATATCGCTCAAGAGGAGTTTGTCCGCACCGCCATGGCCACCTGTATTCGTGTCATCAATAGCGATCTTCTTTGGCTCTCCCCAGTGTGGACGGAAAAGCAATTTCGTTGGCTCCAGAACCTTGTGATCAGAGCTTCCTAGTACATTGCGCGTCAAGTTGTGGTCGGAGTCACTTCCGCTAACGTAAGAGCGCTCCTCAACGTCAATCTCAAGACGTCCTTTTGTACCATTAAATGAAACACGGTAGCCTTCCCATGGCGCGAAAGCCGTCAGATGATAGGTCATGACTGCACCACTTTGATATCGCACCATGACGCCGATATCGTCTTCGATCGAGATACCGTCACCAAAGACATTCTGATCACGCAGATAACCATCAGCAGACTCGCAATCGTAATAAAGCGAACGATGATGATCGTCATTTGTCATATCCATGGCAAATGGATCGCCCTTAGCGTTTTCACTACCAGTAGCACGAAAATATTGATGTGACTCACCACGCTCCTCGGCATTGACCTTACCATAGAAACAAAGGTCGCCCATTGCCATGACGGTTTCCGGCTTACTTTCGATCCACCAGTTAACTAGGTCAAAATGATGAGTCGATTTATGCACCATCAGGCCGCCACTGTTTCGCTTATCTCGGTGCCAGCGACGGAAGTAGTCAGCTCCATGCTTAGTATCGAGCATCCACTCAAAGTGTACTGAAGTAATTTTCCCAATGATGCCTTGCTGAAGAAGCTCCTTAACTTTGGAATTACGCGGAGCATATCGATAATTGAAAGTTACGGTCAATTTCTTGTTTGTACGCTCACGTGTGCGGAGGATGCGATTGCACTTTTCGACGTCCGTGGTCATTGGCTTCTCGGTAACCACATCACAGCCTGCAACCATCGCACGACAAATATATTCGTCATGTGTACGGTCGATCGTTGTCACGATGACAACATCCACATTTTGCTCTTCAATCATCTTCTCAAAATCCTCTGGAGCATAGCAGGGTAAATCGAGTTCATCCTTTTCCTGCCAAGCCTTCATCCTCAATGGATTCGAGTCACACAAGGCAACTAGCTTCGAGCATTCAGCATGGTCACCAAGTATCGCACCACGAAACATCATCGACCGGACTCCGGTCCCAACAATTGCATAATTCTTAACGGGATTCATGCGAAATATATTAACTATAAAACTTGAAATCGGCAATTGCAGAAGTATTCATATATTTAGCAGAATCGAACATGATAAGCGGAAGTCGCAACATAAGATACCTCGCTTACGGAAAGCGTAACTACGGCATCAAGCCCATCTTAAGCAAGCCCCGTGGCTTGTGGGAGTTTCAATTTATTCTTAGCGGCAGAGCTCAGCCAACCACGCGGCAGGGTATCGACGCCAATGTTTATGGCACTAGACTCTATATCGCCCACCCTCTCTCATCCCATGGGTGGCAGGATGAGCCTCAGGGAACGTCGGAAGTCTTTGTCATGCACTTTATGGAAGTGCCTGAAGAACTTTCCATTTGTATAGACGCGGAGGAGTTACTTTGCGTGGGTTTGGATGCCGAACAGATTCGCAGTATGGCTGAGCACATGATAAAAATAAAGTCATACTCGGGACGCTATGACATTCAAACGTCGATGCACTTACAAGAGTTACTTTTCGCCATGACTCGCCTAGTGGCAGATAAAAACCAGACTAAATCACTTCTTCCCAATTCTCACGACAAAGCAAAGCGAGCACTTCACTGGTTGACCGAAAGCATCCACTTATCGCCGACAGTTGAGATGGCCGCCAGTACTGTGGGAGTTTCTCCGACGCACTTGCGACGTCTTTTTCTGGAGGCCGGTTACAAATCCCCGAAAGTAGAGTTAATCCGCTTAAAAATGGAATCCGCCAAGCATGGCCTACTCCAAGGCTGGAGCCAAAAATATATTGCAAATTACCTAGGCTACAGCGATGTCGGAGTTTTTGCTCGAGCTTTCCGCAAAAGCTGTGGCATCCCTCCTGGCAATTGGCTAAAAATGCAAAAAAGCGATTAGCCTGACCGTTCGCTAACTCGCATTTACCGGACAGAGAACTAAAGAAAAATCCATAAGAGGAGCTCCATTTTCCATGCGTATCAGAACCGTATTGTAACCTTCTTGAAAAGTGACTTTTCGTAAACTCTTACTCAACTCCCAACTCTCAGCGCGACTACTCCAAACAAGCGAATCATTAATCCAAACCTTTGAGTAGTCGTCGATGCCCACGGCGATGAGGATATCGCGTTGCTTGTCAAAATAGAGCTCTGTGTATGCGTAGTATATCGCATCGCCAACTTCATCAGGAGGACGCACGAACAGCATGTCGGACTGATGAAAGCGCCACTTCAGTTTGCCGTCCAACTCAAGATTTGCGCTAGGATTTCTGGCTTTTCGGGGATTGCCAGACATTCCGTTAAAGTAGACCGCGTCTAAATTTATTTCAACCTCTGGCTGCAACTGAACACCTTGATATTTATCCAAACTCCAAGGGCCAATTACATACCAAGTGTCAACATAGAGCCAACCTTTACGACTAGCATCTTCTGTGAAACGCCGCCCAGGCAGTGCTTTTGCAATTATAGTCTCATTAGAAATACTTAACTCAGGGAGCCCTTTCGGAGTAGGAGGCTCATCGACATTTTCTACTGAGGAATTACTGCTACCCAAACTGGCCTTCATTACCTCTGTAAGATCAACAGGACGATTCCCAGCCGCTTTCACAACCTGTCTGAGGTTACGCTGCTTTAATTGGGCTTTAGCCGCGGATTCAGGGAAGCGAGTGGTTAAATCGATACCACGCTGTGACTTGCTATCTGGATTGATCTGAGAGACTTTACTCCTGGCATTGGCCCGCATATTCTCAACTTCAGCAACTGCATTACCCATAACCTCCTTGAGCCTATTAAAATCACCGACTGTCTCTGCGGTATTCTCTCGAATTTCTTCCGAAAAATCAGGTCGGTCCTCCTGATCAAAAGATACCTGGTTTTCGCGAGCTTCTGAGAAGTTTTTTTTCGACTTAATCGCAAGAGAAGCGGTACGAGCATTTCCATAAAGCTGATTGATCGCCTCTTCAAGCTTTGTAGCGACTTGGTATAAATCGCTCGTATCCATATCACTTACATTTTCAATCTCATCATCGAGTTCCGAATGATCGGCAGAATGTGGTGTTTGCGCTAACTCTTTACCTCGTGAGGAACCATCCGGGTCCATCATCGTTTCAGCGATTTCTCGAATCTTCTTGATGTTCTCATCGAAACGCTCTCTTACTTCAGCAATACCTTGACTTGATGCTGCGATATCTTGCGTTTCAACTAATAATTTATCTGCTTTTTCGATGAGTGCGATCGACTCTTGAGCACTCGTTGCTTGAGCCACTTGATCATTCGGGTCGCGATCCAGCTTGATCGAAGCATTTTGCGCCTTCTGTGCCTGTTTATCGATCTGATTCAGACGCATTCCAAGACTCTCAACTGTAGCATCATCCACAACATCGGACTTATCAATCTCGCGCTGTAGCCGATGCACGTTACCCACAGTCCTTCCCATCAACTCCTTCAGACGATGAGCATTCACTGCATCTGCTCTCCGGATGGTATCTTGCTCAAGTTCTGATAGATACTCCGATTCAATTTCTTTCATCAAATGATAATTTTCCTTCAATTCTGTGATATGCTCGAGCATCTGTTCACGATACTTTAGCTCCTCAAGCTGACGTAATGCTTTAGCATCTGCTTCCGGAATCCGAATTTGATCACGCCGAGCTTCCTCAATGCGCGCTTTCTCCTCAGAGCGTTGATGAGCTACTTTGATTTTCTCATCGATTGACGCCTTATCATAAGTGATCGATCTCGTATGCAGGCTTTCTGTGTTAACAAACAGCAATGCAATGGCTACATTCAGGAAACCTGCGATGCCCCATATGATTACACTAGTTCGCCAACTGCTTTGATCACCGGTTGTAGTGCTCATCATAAGTCCTTATTCCAACGTTATTTAGCCCACGAAATTGAAGCATATTAAGAATTTCGATGACTTTGAAAAACGGCGTCGCCTTATCTGCATCTAATCGGATACGTCGATTCGGGTCTTCAATCGCGAGATCGCGGAGTTGAGACATCAACTCTGTCATCGTAGTGGCCCTACCCTCAAGGTAGATGCGTTGCGATGGATCAATGCCGATCACTAATGCGCGATTATCAGGCATCAGCTTAACAGCCGATGAGGAATTCGGGAGGTCGATGTCGATATCTCGATTTTCTTTTTTGGTCATCGTTGCAACCAGAAAAAAAATCAGCAGAAGGAAAACCGCATCAATGAGTGGAGACATATTAACCTCTGCCTCTACTTTGGTTTTTCTCAGAATACTCACAATACAGAACCTAGTTCTAATTTTTTCATTATTAGTTAAATCTATTTCGACGTATCGGCTTGATCATTCTCTCGGGTGCTTACGTATACATTCTGGAAGCCTTGGATCTGAAAAACATCCAGTATGCTTATGACTTCCTGAGTTTCAGTCATTCGATCCACAGCCAGTTGTATGGGAATATCACTACTTTGCGCCTCAGCAAGACTCTGCAAATAACCCGAGAGATTGTCTATCGGAGTAAAGTCTATCATTTGAGACATCCTTGTTCCCCTTCGCCCGAGATACGGATTCCCTTCTAAATCCACTCCAATGATCAGAACATTATCGCCTGACTCATCTGCGAGCGCAAGGTCTGCTTCCGGCATGAGAATTGGCACCTGCTTTTCAGTTTTCTTAAGCATGGTCGTGACCAGAAAGAAAATAAGCAGTAGAAACACACAATCAATGAGCGGTGATAATGGCACCTCTGCTCCGATACGACTCTTGCGGCGAATAATCATGCCTGAGGTGTTACTTCAATTGATTCAGAAACTTCTACTTCAATCTGCTCAACCCGATTGAAGAAGATACCAGTAATGATCTGCTCAACGCTTTGATCGAGTTTAACACCCAGTTTATGCAGTCGATGCTTAAAATAGTGAAAGGCGCAGATAGCCGGAATTGCCAGCATGAGCCCACCGGCAGTTGTTATCAGCGCTTTAGCAATCGAACCGGCTAACATTGAGGCACCCCCCTCATCTCCATAAACTGAAACCAATTGAAAGGCTTCGATCATTCCTATCATCGTGCCCAGCAGTCCAAGCAGAGGGGCAACCGATGCAATCACAGCGAGAGGAAAATTTCGCTCTTCCTGGTCAATTATTTCACGTGCACCAATATTTTGAGCGAGGTCAGTTATCTTCTCATAATCATTATCACGGTGTTCGATAATAAACTGAATGATCCGACCAAGTGTGCTGGAATTCTCTGCAGCTAATCGACTGAGTCCATCAAGGTCTCTTGCTTGTATGAATATATCCGCTCCTCTGATGAGTGCCTGTGGGCAGATTTTTCTTTCACGGATGGTAATTAGGCGCTCTAAAGCAAATGCACATCCCGCAACTGAGACCAAACCGAGTGCAATCATCGTAAATCCACCAGCACTAATTTGCTCGAGCCAATCAACTTCAGTGCTATTCAACACAGCATCACCCAGTGCGGCATCGAGATCATTTGAAGCCTGAGCCGATAAAGACTGATTCGCACTTGCTCCTAGAAGCACTGCCAGAATCAGGCAGAAATATAGCGAAATTTTCGGGGTATATTTAGCAACTGTCTTCAACATCATACTTTCCTTATGTTCCAATAATTTTTCGAGCGAAGGCCAATAACAGGGTAAAAAATCTGACAGTTCGGCCCCTAGGCAAGGCGGTAAAATTTAATCGATTCTAGGCAAAGGCGCATCACCATGAAGACGCCGCCATAATATTTCCAAACTAGCACCTTCGTCAGTCAAAACACTTTGATAGAACATCGATCGCTTTCTGGATTCCAAACGTGGATCATCTGCACTGATGGATGCAAAGTCGTCGACAGAAAGATTTCGATCTAACGCACGCGACTGATCCCGAATTTTAAACAGCTCAGAGTTCCAGTACCCCTGTAATCCTTGATGGGGACGTTCAATCAAGTCCATCATACCCGAAATAAAATCATCGTATGAGAGCTCACCAGTGATAACTAAGCGAAAGTCGGCAATCCATTTGGAACGTATAGCAGATCGCATGTTGACGGGATAGAAAGACTCCAAATCTGGATAGCCTTCTATGATTGGCTTGAATTCAACCATCGAATCAACCGCCTGAGCGCCAATCGTCACTGGCAGCCAGGATGCACGACGATTGATCTCTTCATTTACCGGTTGAGATGAAGCAAATTGAAGAAAGTCTAAAGCCCAGTCAAAGTTCGGTGATTGCTTATTAATTGAAAGCGGGACTCCTGTTTGGAAGTTTGCTTCTGATTGCACATAATTCATATAATTTCCCCACCGTTCGTCTGAAGCAGGCATTGGGGCCGGCGCAATCGCAACATTGAAGCGCTTTTCCGGATCTTCACTGGATTGAGCTCCCTTGAACACACCGGCCGCATCCCAACTGCCAGAGGCAAAAACAGCAGCCTCACCGGAAACAAAGCGCCGTTGTATTTGTTCGCGATCCAAACCTTGATAACCAGCCGGATAGAACGTAACGAGCAACCTAGCCAGATCGACATATTCCCGCATGGGTTCCGAGTCCAAAGACCAAGCCCCCCTGGCCAAACCATCAATAGCTTCCAATCCACTAACCCCCGGCACTCCATCCTGATCAAGAACAGGACCGAAAAGACGAAAGATCGCAGCTTCATAGTTATATATGGGATCGCCAGCAGAGTAGCTGCCAACAGATATTGGGGTCAGATACTCAAGATTATTTTGCCGCGCGTATTCTTGGATGGCCGTGCAAAAGAGAATCAACTGCCCAAGTGTTTGAGGTGGTTCGTCTTTGTTGGCCAGCCAATCACGCAGTCGTTGATTGTCTGGGAGGTAACCCTGCTGCTTTCCATGCTCACCTTTTAGCCAAAGTCGACTGAGCCATTCGGGTTGAGGCGACTGTGCTAACGCATCTTCAATCAGTGCCTTACCTTCTCGAAGGTATGTCATATTATAATAGAAACGATTCCCGCCGAGATTGCTAATCGGAACTTTATAGTAATCATTCAGAAAGGGGCTCCAACCACCCTCCATGCCATCGATCAGTGTGTCCTTCCAAGCCGCAGTTGCCAGGTACTCACGCAACTCGGGCTCTAAATCAGGCGAAGTGAATTCCAGAGCATTGTATGGGTTGGGTTCAGTCACGTAGGATCCCAGAGCGGTATAAAAACGGCCTAGAGAATTGCCCTTGATTAAGTTCGATCGTCCTGCTGCCGCGATATCTGGAGCTGTCCCGCTGATGAGGTGCACGTTCAGAAACTGTCCATAAACACGCGACGGCAATGGAAGTTGCTCCACTTTGATACCAGCCTCCTTAACGTGAGGCAGATTGTTATACTCTTGCATCGCCCAATCTAGTGCCTCCCTGTATCCAGGCTCCAGTTGCCAGTGCGCAACTCGCACTACTTTGCTATTATCACCATCTTGGTGAGTTAACGAATGCAGCAAGAATCTGCCTGCGCTAAAAATGTAAGCAATTAAGAGAATCGCTAGCGCAACCCAATTAAGGTTCCAGCTTTTTTTACCTGATTTGACGTCAGCCATACTAAAATCTTTTTAATTCCGGAATCTCTAAACCAAGCTCCTGATTCGCGTCAGCGTAAGCCTGAGCACGGTCGCGCGCCAATGTCCCGTAAGGACTGCGGGAATGCTTAGAGACAATCTTTGAATAGAGCCGAAAAGACTCCTCTTCATTTCCGAGTTCCTCAGCCCAATGCGCCATGTTCCAAAGGAAAAAGTGCTCGCGCGACTCTTCGACAAATCCGGCCTGTTCCGCTTTTTGATAAAACTCTAGAGCCTTTGGCATGTCTCCATGGTATTGGTAGGACAAGTCTCCCAAATATTGATAGGCAAGACTGGCCCACTCTGAGTCGGGGTCTCTGTCTATCTGCTCAAGTATAATACGCTCGGCTTCAGCAATGGAATCGTCGTCAATTACTTGTACATATGTTTGAGCCAAACGCATCGAAGCCCTGTAGCCGAATTCACCCGTTGGATTATCCTCAATCACCTGCCGGTAGCATGAACGAGCTTTATTCAAATCGACCTCATCTCCAGGATAATCGTAAACCTCATATATTCTCCCGATAGACAGTTGGGTCCGCACTTTCAATGCGTCCGAAGCTTGGCTCGCCAACAACTGCTCAAACAAAACGAGAGCTTGATCTATCATCTTCTGACTCGGTGGTGGGCGATGCCAACAAGCCAGCCCGTACGCGAAAGTTACTTTTGCCCAATCTTCATCCGTTTGGGCAAGCAAGGGCTGAATTTCAGACAACTGTTCGTATGCCTCTCCGAAATCATACATTCGCAGCGCATCCTCCCATCCAACGGCTGCAGCACTCTCGCTATCACTTGAGCCACAACTAGTAAACAGCAACATGCAAGCAGTAGCCGCCAGCATTGCAGTGAGCCTGTAAAACCACTGATTTGATAAGGGGTTGGACATTTCTGAAATAGAAAAAGTTCGAAAAACGATACTTCGATAATAGCCGAACATGGGGGTATGAAGTAGAGCATTTAATTACGCTTACCAATGCATTGGTAGCCCAGAGTCATCGAACATCAAATAGATACAGACGCCCACAGACACGATCAGCCTAAAGCATTACGACCTTGGAGCAAACATGTCGCCATTGCGCCATATGCCAGGCACGGACAAGCGAATTGGCGCTCTAGGGATACCGAAATCTGCGGACTCAACTTTGCTCACGAGCAGCTTGATGGCATAGCGAGCCTCCAACTCATGATCATGAATAAAACCCGCTTCGGAAGTATCTGCGTGACAGTCCAAGTTGATCACCGATAATGACTCTGGAATTGGAACGTTGAGGGATCGGAGCCAATCTCGAATAATCATATAGTCGAGATGAACTGAAGCGATAATAGCATCCGGCTTGTGCTTCACAAACCAGGCCTTAAAGTCCTCGAAAGACCAATCCTCCATAAGTTTCGGCTCTAGAAAATGTTTTTTGCTGACATAGCGCTTTGCCAGGTAAGCAGCCAGAGAGCGGTGGCGGACCATTTCATCGACCTTAGCCTGAGAGAAGAAGGCAATCTTTCGATGTCCAGAATCCCACAACTTGTCCAACGCATTTGAAGCAATTGAAAAGTAATCTGGTGCCACTCGGTTAACTGAAGGCTCTACAGCGCCCAAGCGTAATGCGATTACCGCAAAATCAGAAAAATCCAGCTCCATAATCTCAGGAACAGGCAACATTGGAGAAATGATTAAACCACGCACCCCACGAGCAAGTAATATTTTTCTCAACCGTTCCGTTCTCAAATCCGGGTTATCTACGGCGTGCTCTTCCAAACGATAACCGAGCTCTTCGGCGCAAGCTTTCATGTGTCGAAATATCGCAGTGTATGACGCTGATTTACTACGCCAACGATCAGGCTGCCCACCTGCCGATAATACTGACAAAGACGCCCCGTGTCCTGTGGGTTTACCCCTTCGACGCTCCGAAATCAATGCAGATACCAGTGGATTCCGCCGATATCCCATACTCTTTGCCAATTCGACTAATCGATTTCGGGTAGCCATTGGCAATGCCGGATCACCTCGAAGCGCACGGGATACGGTTGTTTGATGCACTCCCGCTGCACGCGCTACATCGATCATCTTTACATGCTTATCAGAATCACCATGCATAGATAAGCATAGAAAAGCATTTGAAACGCGAGGTCCAGTGAATAATGCTGCTTCAGGTAATCACCCAAGATTAATCAACCTAACACTCTCACCCCTAATCCTAAAAGTATGTTTAAGTCCCTACATATTACCGCTGCAGCAACCTTGCTGGCAGTATGCTCACTAAACGCTCAGACGCTGATTCAGTACACATTTGATGGCGGCAGCAGATCTGCAACAGTCGTGGAAACTGGCTACACCGGAAATGACGCAGCTTGGACTGGTACGTCCGGCGGTTTTTCCAGTGCGACCAGCACCGCATTCTCCGATTTGGCCAATTTAGGCACCAGCCTAATCACCAGCCGCTATCTCGAAGTCAGCATATCCGCAACATCCGGCTTCTTGCCCGAAGAGCTTAGCCTTCAGTTCGATTTTGGCGCTCAAAATGCAGGCACGGAGCCCTTCGATGCTAGAAGCAGCGTAAAAACCAGCCTCGACTCATTCACCGGCAGCCTGACGCTTCAGCCTGATAATTCAACGACAGCCACCCTATCGATTCCTGCCGATAACACCACCCACATGACATCAGTGACGGGCTCGATACTCGTAGGTAGCAATGTTAGCGATTTAACGATCCGCCTATACCCTAGCCGCACCACAACAACTCCTAGCGGCAGTAATCCAAGCGGGTTCTACCGATATGACAATATTAGCATATCCTCAATTCCCGAGCCCAGTTCTGCTCTGTATCTCTTACCCGTTGCATTACTAGTACCGCTGCTAAGACGCTTCCGTCGTAAATAAACTATAGGGCCATCTTGGAATAGTTTTCTTAAGCACGAACTCCCGAGGCCTTCACCAAGGGAGTTCGTATTTAAGTCAAGTTGCACAGGATTGATATGTGCTCTGACACCAGAGCATCCAACCTAAGGGAAGACCCAACGTTTCCTACGCTATTCACAGTCAAACATCACAGGTAATTTTAGTCACGCCGCAGGTATAAGAAGCAAAGCAGCACGGTCTTCACGAGTCCACGACTCGCACTAATCCGGCCAGAATCCACACACAATGAGCAGCACCTACGAACATATGGAGGCTCCCAACGGGATTTCCAATATTACAATATACGATGTTGTCGTTGCTGGCGCAGGCCCCGCAGGTGTTGCTGCTGCCATTGCAGCAGGTAGAACTGGTGCCCAGACACTGTTGATTGAGCCACAAAATGCTCTAGGGGGAGTTTGGACCAGCGGACTACTATCCAATATTCTGGACGCTGAGAATAAACCAGGTCTGATAGTGGAAATCCGCCAGCGTCTTCGTGCCGCGGAAGCAATCTCTCCTGATCGGGATGTGTATGACGCGGAGATGATGAAAATAGTGTTAGAGCAGCTATGCGAAGAAGCGGGAGTGACTATACTATTGCACACAAAAGTCACCGGCGCGGAGACAACTGATCGTAGGATCCGGCAGATTTATGTTGAGTGCAAGGAAGGCCGAAGGGTCATTCGTGGGCATAACTTTATCGATACAACAGGAGATGGCGATTTAGCCGCACAAGCAGGGTGCCAATTTGATCTAGGGCGTCCTAGCGATGGCCTGACTCAGCCTTTTAGTTTAATCAGCTTAGTAGCTGGCGTTCCAAAGTATGTGCGTGATAGCAATATTGGCTCGAAACGTACCACCTGCATCCCGAAACACGAGTTCCTGGACATGCTGCGAAGACAAGGCCACGAACCAAGTTACCAGATGCCTTCCCTCTTCCCCTTGCCAAACGATCTATGTGCGCTAATGGTAGATCACCAATACGAGTTTTCTGGACTCAAATCCATGGACCTCACCAAGGCTACTCTGCATGCCAGAAAAGAAATCCATGCGACGGTCGAGGCCATGAAAAAGTTTTCAGAAGAATGGCACAAGGTCCACCTTGTCGCCACTTGCGCCCATATTGGCATCCGCGAAGGACGTCGTATCCGCGGGCTTTATCAGATATCTGTCGATGACATCATGAACGGCGTAAAACATGCCGACGCGATAACCCGCTGCGAATTCGGTATCGACGTACATAGCGTCAAAAAATCAGACGGAGGCGGCTATAGCAAAGATGGCGTATCCCACTATCAGTCTTATGACATACCACTACGCGCGTTAATTGCGAAAGATATCGATAACTTGTTGATGGCAGGACGATGCATCAGCGGTGATTTTCATGCACATGCCAGCTATCGCGTAACAGGAAATGCTGTTTCTACTGGTGAAGCGGCAGGTACTGCGGCAGCTCTTGCAACAAAATATGACATTGCCCCCTCCAATATCCCGGCGCAAAAAGTGATTAAGTCTCTCGAAAAATTGCGAATACCTGCCCCCAAAGGAGTATCACACGAAGTCGCTCCTTAGCTTGATGGTAGATCCAAAATCATTTTTTTTACACATGAAGCGTTTTCATTCCTGAATACACGGCAAAAAGTAAAATAAGAACAGCGATTCAGCCCAGACAAAAGCGTTGCTCAAACCAATACCCCCAGCCTCTCCGATAGACAATTTCATACCTTAAAGCAATGAGCTACCCCAGGTTCACATCCAGATCGGCTTTCGATAATAAATCAGCGAAAACCGCAAAGCATTGGCCCCAACCCAGAAGAGGTTTCGCCATCATAATTGCCTTATCCTTGATGGCTTTCATACTACTGCTTGCGCTTTCACTGACTTCTCTGACCACCATAGAAACGAGAAACGCTGCGATCAATAAAGATTCATCGCAAGCCAGACTCAATGCTCTGTACGGACTCCAGGAAGCTATTGGTGTAATACAGCAAACCGCTGGTCCCGACCAACGCGTCACTGCCAGAGCTGATATTTTAAGCGACGCGTTACCGGCCGGCAACAAATACTGGACTGGTGTTTGGGACAACCGAATATTAGACGAATCAGACGACGCGCTGCCTGACAATATGCAGTCTTACGGACTCAACCGAGATACAGACGGCAAACTACCAGGTCTGTCTGCAGCACCAGGCTCTGACAACGCTCCTCGATGGCTACTATCGACTCCGGAAGGAGTAAATCTAACGCCAGCGAATGACATTACCAATCAAGTTACCCGCACAAAAGTAATTGTCCAAGAAACAAAAGCTGGGGCAAATGACGCCGTCGAAGTCCCTTTAGTCGATTTAGACGGCTCCAATTCATACGCCTGGTGGAGCGAAGATGAATCGCTGAAGGTAAACGTCGCACTCCCTTACAACCGCGAAGAAATATGGGATGCGATTTCAAATAATAAAAGCAGCAATGAGTTCTTGGCACAGCAACTAAAAGCAGCGGAAGGCAAGTCATCCGATCTGGTAAACTTAACTGACCTTGATTGGTATGATTCATCACAAATGACATCGGACAATGTTGATCGCATTACCGATTTCTCATACCTACCACTGTTGTTTGGGAAAGCCCTTGACTCAAATAAACTGCAAGAGCTCAGCGATGCTTATAGCCACGATTTCACCTACAGTTCCTATAGTCTGCTCACCGACACACAAAACGGAGGCTTAAAGATGGACCTCAGCCGTGCACTAGAAGAGCAATGGCCTGATTTCCTGAAGCGTCTAGCGGAAAGAGATGACCGAGACCTCGATATTGTTAATCATGACGGACATGACTGGGTTGAGCCAGCACCATTGTTTATTGCACCCTTTCCATCTGGATACGAACCGGCAGCATTACCAAGCTACATTAAAGCGAACAGCGACAGCAAGGTGCATGGTCCAACATGGGATGCGCTCTATGGCTTATATCATGCCCACAAACCAGATTTGCCCTACACAATGTATTTTAATGAGGGATTGGCTGGTAATAGCTTTTACGGCTATAGGTATTCTGGCTACTCATCGCAAGGAATGCCCCTTGCCGGGAGTACACCAATTGATGAGTTAGGCTGGAAAGAATACTCCCAGAGACTCATCCCACATAGTGGATTAGATGACACGCCTTATAGCCCGAGAGGCATGGATGAAGGCACTGTGACAACGCTATTACCGCGTATATACACCGTACCGAATGGGCCCGGTAAGGCGAATACCTTCATGCCTCAGCTCGTCGATTTTTATGCTGCTCGCCCCGATTTTAAAGTAGGCCAGAAAGCTCGCAGCCCATCAGAAGGACTGAATCGAGGTGAACCCGTGTGGAACAACATTTCACCTGTCATGACACGCGCTGGCGTTAAGATGGGCTTGGAAGTACGCAAAAAGAATGGAACGGACAACACGCCCGACACCGAAGATGACTTCTACCAACTGTTGATTCATTTCTATCCCTACTTTGTTTTGTGGAATCCATACAATGTAAGCATACCCGCTCAGAATTACAAAATTCGTGGAAATTTCTATATTCCACTTCAATTCTATCGCACAGATGCGGTTGGCACACCTCCAGTCTTTGATGAAAGCGAGTTAATCATTAAAAACTATAATGGCGAAAACGTCCCTCCAAGCGACTCAGGTGATGACTCCGCCTGGCAAACAAGTAATGTATATGAATTGAATCCTCACACAAATGGTGTTTTCTTAAATCGCCTAATTTCAGGAAATAGCTCTTCGTCAGGAAATGGTTCGAGCGATCTAGACTACACCACGCAGCCAATCAGCTTTGCTCCCGGCGAGGCCCTACTCATCGGCGGGCGCTATAATGCAAATTCCACCCTCCTGAATGGTCTGCATACAGATCGTTCCTATGCATTATACAAAGATACCAGCCTGCAACTGCTTTCGAATTCAGAATATAATCCCTTACGCGGATTCAAAATACTCCTGGAGGGAGCAGTGCCTTTTGATCGAAAGTATGCTCATACCGTACCCGATTCAGAACGAATTCCGCTGAAAAACCTCGAGCGTATCGACTCAGGTGGCAACCTAATCGGCAAAAATCTGTACGTCCGATTTTTTGACACTGATTTTTACATAGAACGCGAGATAGGATCTCCTTACACGAGGGAGAATCAAGGCCAAGGTGACTTTTTTATTGGGATGCCCCATGTAGACAAAGAGATCTACTTTAATCAATTTTCACCGGTTAATTTCATCAACAGCAATACTCCAAGCGACCAAATGTATTATGATTTCGGTCCGATTGAATCCTTAGTCGGCTATGTCACAGACTTTGCGATCTTTGAATGGAAAATGCAGTCAACCGAACAAAATGGCGATTTGCCGATGTATTCAGTTACCAATCCGCGTCGCATGCAGCAATCGGGATTCCTAGGGAATGACGTAAACATACGCCCAGCCCTTGGTATTGAGACTAGTGTCATCACTCAAGGCGTCGGCGGATTAAGCAATCAACCACAGGCATCACTCTCACACGATGGTGTCGTGTTGTCACCCTCACTGATTGGTGCAGAACCCAGCGAAACTTCGCTGGCATTGTTTGATGTCCCACGGCAACCGATCCGTTCTGTAACCGATTTCATGCATGCCAATATTTCATTATTTGACATCATGCCCACTTATGCGATTGGGAGTAGCTACGCCCCACCCTTTGGTTCTAAAACTGCGACAGTCACTCCCGTTAACAATGACTACCTTGGAGCCGAGATTCTATTACCTGACCTCAGTTATTTGTCTAACGATGCACTCTATGATGAGTACTTCTTTTCTGGAGTTCCTGTAGACTATACAGACATTCCCAGCGACAGCCCATATGCGCGATATGATCGGCCATATATGGAGCAAACATTCGCTCCTTTTGAAAAGGTCGACGAATCTTTCATTGAAAGCAATAAACCGCTCCCGAACAAGCGATTGGTGTATTTTAAAGAAGGCCAAGATACCGCTGACTACCTCACTGACCTGAGGGATATGGACAGTGCTGCCTCCAAGCTTCTACTCCAGGGAGGATTTAACGTAAACTCAACCTCAGTAGATGCTTGGACCGCGTTCTTGGGCAGTGTGAGAGCGGCATCATCCGATGATTCCCTCGACTACTTTAATACCCGAACTTACAGTCAGTCTGATCTGAGCCCGAGTGATCTAGAATATACTTTTTTACGATTTAGCAGTCCTGCCGAGAACGGTAGTTACAACTATCCAGGCTTCGCCTCCTTAGAAACTGAGGATATTAGAACTCTTGCTGCTGCCATCGTCGATGAAGTTCAAGCCCGTGGTCCTTTCCTTTCCATGGCAGACTTCGTAAACCGACGTCTCCATTCGGGTCCAACGGGAGATAAGGGAGCCCTTCAAGCAGCCATAGATGCCTCAGGCATCAACGACCAATATGATGGCACCAGCGGGGGCATAGACAATGCGCCAGACCAGGACCTAGTCCCTGCTCCCCAAGCGGGACTACCAGGCTATCTACTTCAAAATGACATCCTTAGAGTGCTAGGACCTCAAATGAGAGTCAGAGGAGACACCTTCAGCATTCGCTCCTATGGCGAAGCAAAAGATCCACTGACCGGCAATTTAATCTCTAAGGCCATGTGCGAGGCAGTCATACAAAGGCTACCTCAGTATGTGAACCATGGTGAAAATGCCGACCAAAACTTGCCAGCGGATATAGTTACTGGCCATGAGACACGCATTGCACTTTCAGAAATCAATGAAACATTCGGACGCAGATTCAAACTGGTATCATTCCGATGGCTAGATCCTGAAGAAATACCTGAATAAATCTCAATTCCTTCAAGTATATGAAATGTTCAACATTCATTCTCTTATTCCTCTTTGCATTTGGGACAATGACTCATGCGCAGATTGAAGACCAAGAGCAAATTGTCCGAAAATTCAAAATTGCGTCCCTGAACATGCCGGTTCGGCAAGTCTACTTTTACAGCAATGACACGAACCAAGAACTTGTCGCTTACCCAGGACGCCTAGGAAGCGATTTCACCTATCGTGGCAATCCTGAGATGACTATTTATAAATTAAGTAAGGATACTGCTGGCACTGAAGTCAGAATACCCGTAGGCAAATTCGTATTCAAAGGTCAAGCGAGCGAGTGGATTCTCTTTATAAACAAGGACCGGACTGGAGATAACTATTCCATTATTGGTTATCCCAATACGAGTAATCTAGCGGATCGAGGAGGTCAATTTGACTTCATAAACCTTTCTTCAAAACCAGTGATTGGCATATTTGGAGATCAAAAGATCGCCATTGAAATGGGTGAGCGCTCAACCCTGAAGAAAAACCAAATAAAACTGGCGAAGAACAAAAGCGCCACTCAGATACAGTTTGCTTTTAGAACTCAAGATGACTGGAAACGATTTTATACTAATATCTGGCCAGTAGACGAAAACCGAGCAAGCACGATTGTATTTTATAATAAGCCAGGCACCGACAGCGTTGAGCTGAACTGGATATCCGAGATGCTTAATAATTAGTATATTTAGTTAACGGAAACCCATCTCTACCTCCGTCTAACTGCCCCAATCCTGGAGCTCCTTGATTCTGTTAATGGCCGCATAAAAACCACTGCCTCAATCCTAAATTCATATTATTTCTTCCCAAAACATCAGGTACAGCTTCCAAGCAGTACGTTAATCTTACTCACATTTATGAACAAAGCTCACACCGTTATAACATGCGCCCTACTGTGCCTTTTAAGTGGGTGCAATCAAAAGAGTGCAAAAACAACCGAAGCACTTAGTATTGATAACAAGAACGCACAGGCAGTACCGGTCAGTCCTGTTACCCAGGAAACAAGCACGCCACAAGTTGCAAGTGTATCCACTGAGTCACCAGCTCCAGTCGAAACCACGGTGAGCGTTGAAGCTACGCCAACATACTTTGAATTAGACACAGATGGCAACGGCTTGTATAATGACACCGAGCGAAAAGAGTTACTTGAGGTTTTTCTTCGCGAGGTTCCGGAAATGCGTGATATTATTTCCAGGCAGTCACTCCCCGTCATCAAAGCAGCCAGTAATTATCAAGAGGATTTCAACTTGGGAGAAGATGGCGAACTCAATGAAGAAGCCATCACCTTCACGACTTTTGATACAAATGGCGATGGCAAGGTTACGATTCTTGAACAAACTCAGGATCGCCCTCCCCTATCAATGCTTGTTCCTAAAAGGATTATAGATATTGAGACTAGAATTCCTTGGGCTATCGATATCTTTCCCGAATGGCTTTCTACCGCCTTCCTACAGGAGAATGTCCCAGTTGGAACGATCGATGAGATTACAGCAATAGGAGTCTACCCACGTGAGGCCGTGCTAGTTAACCCTGCAAGCAAGCTGCAAAAAACCGCTGAAGGTGCCGGCGTTGAATTCCCCGCGAAATCAGGTGCCCAGGTTTCGACGCTGGGTCGCAAAGATGCACGATGGGACTACCGTTGGTGTATCTTAACCTTTCGCTTAGACGCTGACAGCGGAAATGGGCCAACCACTTTATTAGATGTAAACCGCGGCGACGGACCAGGTATGTCTACTCCAAAAATCTGGTACGATAAAGCGACCGGACTGAACATACAATATGTCGGGAGAAATAAGGATAAACTAGACCGACGCATCATGAGCACAAAAAACATCGTGACCGATGGCGAGGGATGGAACGTTGTGGTTTGCGGCATTCGCTACGGGCAGATGTATGCCTCGGTCAATGGTATTCCACTCAAGACCAACGAGGAGCAACCTCCACGTTACTCCACTGACCGTATTGAAGAGGGATCGACCTATATTGGCAGTGGTAATAAAGATAATGTGGGATGGGCTTATGATGCAATTATCCTTGGACTCACTGAACCATCTGAAGCCATGGTTCGCAAAATGACGGGCTGGGCCGCCCATCGACTGAATTTTGAAGACAGACTCCCTGATGGACATCCTTATAAAAATGAACGCCCATATTTAGACAAGGAAGACTTCCCAGATCGTTTTATCCATGACGATATTACCTGGAATGATTGGGGACGTGGAATTCAAAGTGAGGTTACGCGTGTAAACGCAGGAGGTCCACGCGTTGAACCACAAGGTTTTGAGCGCGTATTTATGGATGATTTCCGTGCTAAGCGGATCACAGATAGCAACAGCGGCGATGGAGACTTATGGACCGGATTCGGCTTTAATTCTGCTGTAGGAATCGAAGGTCCGCTCATTCGCCCCAGCGAGGCACCAGAGGCCTATTCCCATGACAGTTTTAGAAAAGAACAGACCCTCTCAGTCATACCTACAGGCGACTCCCGTTGGCGTAGCGCTGCGATTTATTCTACCAATGACATGGGCTATGGTTATACATGGTCTGGCCCGAAAATCTATAGAATCAAATGCAAGTTCCCCAAAGTCTCCCAAGAAGACTTAGCAAAGGGGCTATTCCCTGCATTCTGGTCCTACGCTATCGAAAGCATCTTCTGGCGCACCGCCAACCGTATCGAAATCGATTACTTCGAGTTCGAGGGCACGAATGGAGCATGGCTAAACGGCCTGTCAACGCATTATCACTACCCCTATATTAAGGGTGAACATAATATTTTCGCGAAGAATACAGATAGCTATAACCGATTTAAAGTATACGCAGGCGAACTAAATGATCCAAAATCAAAGTTACCCGATGGAGGTATCTTTGTCTGGGATGGAGAGTATCACATTTGGGAATTCGTAATCGACGAGGACATGACCTACGTCAACGTGACCATCAACAACAGTCGCGGCGATCCTGAATGGGTGGAAATTTTTCGCTATAAAACAGCGCCAACTTACCTCGAAGAAACTAATTTGATCATGAACACTGCGCTCAAGGGCAAAAGCGGTAAGGGATATCCCAAAAAGCGCGAACCTCAGGATTACGTCATCGACGGCGTTGAAGTATTACAAAAGACCAGTCAGATTGAGGAGGTGCCGGAGCCATTTACCGCGCGCCCTGAAATACGCGTTGCCGGATTGCCCACTGTAGGTAGCACCGTCTTCTGCCGTGCAAATGTAGAGGGAGTTACTGATCTCCGGTACTTCTGGTTCGCCGATGGCTATCCACTCACCTATGGCCCATCCAACCAATACACATTAACGAGGGACGACGTGGGTCGTAAGATTCGCTGCATGGTAAAAGCGGTTGGTGCCCTTGATCAGCCAGTAGCCTGGAGTAACTATCTTGAATAAACTCGGGCGCATGCGGATACCCCTTAGAATAATCCGCTAGCGCTTGCCACCACCCATCAAATGTATGAAAAATTGCTCCACGTGCCGTCCAAACATATGGACGGCACGTATGAGACATCCATTAAGCGAAGATTCGGCTTCCGGTAGAAGAAGTCGAATCTTACACTTATTGATTGTCATTCTGGGGTGCCTTATCGCACCCAACAGACTTGCGGCTGAATCGATCAAAGTAGATATTGCCGTATATGGAGCAACACCAAGCGGTGTTGCAGCTGCGGTCAGCGCGGCCAGATCTGGCTCAGAAGTCATTCTGATTGAGTCTTCGAACCATGTAGGCGGCTTGACCTCAGGTGGTCTTTCCAACACGGATTTCAGAACTTTTGAGTGCTTAGGTGGCATTTGGCGAGAGTTCATGAATCGAGTTCTCGACCATTACACGACAACCTACGGCTATGGCTCTCCCCAACTTGATGCAGCGCAGAATGGGGGCTTCTACGAACCCAAAGTAGCACGTATGATATTCGAGCGAATGCTCGAAGAAGAAGGTGTCAACCTGCGCTTGCAATCCCCGATGCAATCCGTGACGACGGAGGCATCCAGTGTGGGGCGGCAACGGCTTACAAATGTCGTCTTTGCATCTGTGAATAATGAAGATACCCTCAATGTAGAGGCCACCGTATTCATAGACGCAACCTACGAAGGAGATCTCATGGCCGCAGCTGGTGTACCGTATCGCATCGGTGAAGATGGGAAATGGCGCTACAATGAAGATATCGCGCCACCCAATGATACTGATTACCTGCAGGTTTATAATTTCCGAGTCACCCTGACAGATGATCCGAACAATGGCTCACCCATACCTGCGCCTGAAGGTTACGACCGCGAAGATTTTAGAAGGATCATCGATGCGATTCTCAATCGAGAAGTCGATGGATTGGAGGATATTTTAACGGGCCTCGAGCGCCGTATACCCAACAGCAAAGCTGATTTTAACGACCTACAAGGATCTCCGCAAAGCTTCCGAATCTACAACACGCGACCTTGGGCGGATGGTGACCAAGCCACGCGCGATGCTATTTACGAACGAGCCCGTTATCAAGCATTGGGCATGCTATACACCTTGCAGAACGATCCAGAAATTACTGCTGATTCAAACGGAGCCGCGATCTCGGCGGAAGCTTCCGAATGGTATATTCCGTTGGATGAGTATACGGAAAATGAAAATTGGTCTCCGGCACTGTATGTCCGTGAAGCACGTCGCATGTTGGGAGACCGCGTCTTTACCGAGCATGATTTGAAATTCGAGCCTGGCAGCATACGAGTCCCTGCACTGCTTGATGCCATCGCCATTGGTGACTATTCATCCAATTGCCATGGCGTGCGGCAAGGACCTAATGGTGAGACGATCGGCTTAATCAATCAAAGAAACCGCACATGGCCGACCCGCCCCTTTCAAGTGCCCTACGGAGTATTGGTTCCCTCTAATGTTGATGGCTTATTGGTATCCTGTGCCGTATCCTCCAGCCACATTGGATTCTGTGCACTGCGCATGGAGCCCACATGGACAGCACTCGGCGAAGCTGCTGGGACCGCTGGAGCTCAGGCAGTTCAATTTAATCAGGAAGTGCGGGACATCGATGTCCAGGTATTACGCAAAACACTGCATGAAGCCGGAGCACTCACCTATTACGTTTCCGATGTGGCACCGTCGTCACCCTACTATCGAGCCGTGCAACAGTTTGGGAATTTGGGATTCTTTCAGGATCTTTACCCCGCGAATGCTCCTGCCGATGCCAATTCAAAGTTTCCCGGCTTTAACCAATGGTACTACGCCTTTCCGAACCACGATCTAAAACCAAACGAATTACTGACACCTGAGTTAGCAGCAAACTGGCTGGAAAAGTATCACGGACTGCCGCAAACGTATAAAACGGGTGCCGATTCACTGCTACTATTAAATCAACCAATGACTCGGGGCGAGTTTTTGAACCGTCTATTGAACGACCCAGTCACTTCAGGTCTGCCAGTAGTAAAGTTGCCTCGAGCTTCGGTTGAGAACACCTATTCACATACTCTTATAGCAACTGGTGATGACAGCCCCTACAGCTTCAGCTTCGTAGATGGCACTCTGCCTCCGGGCATACAGTTTACAGGCAACACCATCGAAGGATTGCCCTCCTCCGCGGGAACTTACAGCTTCCGTATGTATGTAAGCGGAGATAGCGGATCTTCCACCCTCCGAGAATTCTGGCTAACCGTGCTGGAGGGCAATCTTTTGGATGCCGAAATAGACACCTATATTCAGAGTGGTCTCCCTACGACTAACTTTGGTCAAAGCGATCGACTGCTGGTAAAGAATACTCCCGGCGATAGCTATCACCGGGAAGCCTTTATGCGCTTCACTTTGCCACCTTCCGGAGCCCTGCTAGAACGTGCGACCTTAATCCTAACCCCAGCACAACTCTACACTGATTCCAACACGACACACTTTCTCGTCAGCTTACTCGAAGACGCCTCCGATGATTGGATCGAAGGGAATGGTGGCACAGACCAGTCGGCTGAAAACGCACTGACCTGGGATTCACCAAGGCCTGCGGTGCAGGTGCATCAGCACACCGTCATCAACCCGCCCTACGAAGTCGGCACTCCAGTTGAAATCGATCTAACAAAGCTCGTTCAGCAAACATTGGCTGAAGATCCAGCTGGTATCTTGGGCCTGAAATTTACTGCAGTAGAACAGGGTTTTTCCAACATGATTGCCTGGGCCTCTAGGGAATACACGTCTGTTGCAGATCGCCCGCAGCTTGTGCTGGAGTTTAGCGCCACTGTCGGCAGTGGACTTTCGGCAAAGGCCGATACGATTGCACAAGCCGGCAGTCCGAATACTAATTTCGGAGCAGACAGTGAATTACCGATCAAAAATTTCCCAGGGGATAATTTCCACCGCGAGGCATTTATGCGCTTTGAGTTACCCGATCGCGCAAACTCAGTCGATGAGGCCATCCTTTGGCTCACCCCTGTCCAGCTCTATTCCGGATCGAACAACACACAATTTATTATCGAATTAATCCAGGACTCCGATGACGCTTGGGTCGAAGACGAACTGACCTGGAATCAGCAACGTCCCAGAGTACAACCGCACTCGGTCAGTATCTCTCCGCCCTATCAACTCAACATTCCGATAGCAGTCGATATCACCAAACTTGTCAGTGAAACCGTAAAGAATGACCCGTCACGAATCTTGGGTCTCAAGATATCCGGCGTGGAAACAGGCAGTTCTTACATCGTATCATGGGCATCGCGAGAATCAGCTGTAGCATCACATCAGCCACATTTAGTCATCAAGTATGCAGGAGCTATCGGGGTTGGCACCTATCACGACTGGCGAACCGCGCAAGACTGGCAGCAGGAAGCGGATGGCTATCGCTTGCTGGATCCTGATAGCGATGGCATCCCTAATAATGATGAGCGCATCATGGGAACAGATCCTCTCCAATTCAACCTTAAGCCTCGTCTGGACATCACCGCCAGTGGACAAAACACTTTTAAATTAAGCTTTCAGACTCAAACAGCTAACAATCAGGAAGGCTACGAAGGGTTGAAGCGTTACTATACCCTGCAATACAACACGAACTTGGGCGCAGAAGCTTGGATCAATCTGCCGAATGCTGTTGCCATACCAGCAGATAATAATCTCCAAGAGATTGAGGTTGAATTAGGAGATGCGCTTTCAACCATATTCTACAGACTAAAGATTTGGCTGGAGCAGTGACTGCCAGCACTGCATTAATTTTATAGTTTTGCTCACGTTCGATTAGCTCTTAGCCAAAAATCAGCTACGACTAGCCTGGCCCCAATAAGAAGCACATGAAAAAGATATATGTCATAGGAGATAGCATTTCGATTCAATATGGCCCCTATTTGAAAGAATACCTGAAAGGCATACTTTCTTATTCGAGAAAAGAAGGCGTCGATGAAGCGTTGGCCAATCTTGACGTGCCCAAAGGCGCAAATGGTGGGGATTCATCAATGGTATTGCAGTTTTTACGCTCTCAAGTCGAATCGGATCAACTGCCATTTGATTATGTTTTATTCAATTGCGGCCTGCATGATATCAAAACGAACCCACAAACAAAGAAGCGTCAGATTTGCTTAGAAGCTTACAAAGAAAATTTGCAGGATATCGTAAAGCTCTTTGATCACTCCGCAACAAAACTGATTTGGATGCGAACAACTCCACTGATTGAAAGCATTCACAATGAGAGGTGCACGGGTTTTCACCGATTTGAATCAGACTGCGAGTCTTATAATGAGGCTGCTGATATAATAATGAGTCAAAACTCGATTCCAGCAGTCGACCTTTACGGTTTCACAAAGAATTTGGGTAATGAAATATACTGTGACCACGTCCATTTCATCGAATCAGTCAGGATCCAACAGGCTAGCTTTATCGCAGGCTGGTTGAGTTGCTACATCGCTCAACCTTAACAGGGTC
Organism: Cerasicoccus sp. TK19100; assembly: GCF_027257155.1. Lineage (NCBI taxonomy): Bacteria > Pseudomonadati > Verrucomicrobiota > Opitutia > Puniceicoccales > Cerasicoccaceae > Cerasicoccus > Cerasicoccus fimbriatus. The sequence goes on along the minus strand of NZ_JAPWDU010000001.1, from coordinate 779,282 downwards.
GTGGATCAGGCCGAGTGCTGGCGTCACCGGGATCATTCGATGACCGAGCGCTCATGCCTTTGGATAACCGATGATCGAAGCTCAAAGCCTGCATTCTACGAAACTGTCAAATTTGGCAGTTTGATGCGGATATTACCGCATCTAGATGGACAAAACCAGACTTACAGTTTTGCTACGCTTTTTGCGCAAGTCGTTCTGAGTAAGTAAAGTACACTGTTTATCAGTGGTACCCCCCCGGGGACTCGAACCCCCGGACGACAATTCAGAAAGCGAAGACAGTAAGCACTTTACAGAATCGGAAAATTCTGAGTGTGCACTGATAGGGTCACAGATTTCTGAAAACGACTGGCAAGACCTGGCTAAGGTGGCCCATGTCTGGCCAAAGCTCAGCCCCGGCCAAAGGTCGGTGATTCTTGAGGTAATCCAGCCGACTTTATCTCAATCGTTGATTGGAGAACCCCATCTCTCGAATCAATGTGACTTACTACCCCTTGCGCGGTCGCAGGCGGAGCCGAAGACGGAAAGGCAACGCTTATGAGGGCGCAAAAAGGAGCCTCCAACGTGCGACAACACGCTGAAGGCCAAACATCGGAAACGGGAAGCTTCGCGAATGCTCTAATCGAATCAAAGCCAGGCGAGATTGGTCAAGTTTTGAAGCGCATCACTGATCCGCAGCCGGAGGCGCATTGCGCCCCGGCGCGGAGCGGTGAGCGCTCAGGCGGCGCAGCCGCCCTTCCTTGTCTAAAGAGTAACAACTCAACCGAACTCCCTTCGGGATTCGATACTCAACGAGCAAATCCGCTTGTCTGGACAGGAGAAGAAATCAAGCACGCCAAACATATTAAGTTCGATTCAAACGGACGCCAACTTGTCGAATACAATGGAGTTCAGGAATGGCTCAACGGTCCCAGTACTTCGGAGAAGAAGAAAGCCTTCGCCCTAGTCGAGAATCTAAAGCACTTGGCAAAACTCTACGGCGTTGAGCGTCTCGGATTCCTCACCCTCACTTTTGAGGATAATGTTACTGATTTCCGCGAAGCCCAGCGCCGTTTCAATTCGCTCGCAACACACATTCTCCGAAAATGCTTCCTGAATCACGTAGTCACTGTTGAGCCACAAAAGCGAGGGGCCGTGCATTATCACTTGGTGGTTGTTTGCCAAGTAGACATTCGCACAGGCTTTAACTTCGAAGCCTTCCGCTCCTGTCAAATCGTCTTTCGAGAGGCTGGCCGCTGCCAGGACTTCCACCGCCTCAAGCAGATTTACACCGACTCCGCCTCACCCTACCTTCGCCATCTTTGGAGCTACCTCCGTAAGATCATGAAGAAATACGGGTTCGGTCGTTCTGAGCTATTGCCGATTCGCTCTAATGCAGAAGGCATTGCCAACTATGTCGGCAAATATCTTGAGAAGGGCAGTCGCTACCGTGGCGAGCAATTCAAGGGCGCTCGCATGGTCCGATACTCCAGAGGTTGGCGTGTAGTTTCGCAGCATTTCTCTTGGCGTGAATCAGGTCAGAAATGGCGTGAGAAGATTGCCGAAGTTGCACAAATACTCGGCGCAAAAGACATAGACGAGCTACGGGATCAAGCCGGCCGATATTGGGCATTCAAAACCTTATCGATCCTTAAAGCATATCCTGATGCTAGTGCATGCGAAATTGCTACAATCCTAAAACAAGCCACCAATGCATAACCAATTAGACGGATAATCGATGAAACTTAGTCATCTCCAGTTCTTTGGGCATCTTTTACGTAGTAGCTAATGCCCGGGTTTGCATAGGCTAGTTTCATGGCACTAGTCGCATAGTCGTCGGCGCTGCAATCAATAGAATTGGCGATTGCCTGGAAAGCCTCGATGTTCAGATGCTTAAATGTGAATTTTGATTCGGTAACATAGTAGGGCTCTCCATCGATACTGCCACCACTAATAAGAGCTTTTAGGCAGCAAACTTTTTGTTCTATCTCCATTTCCGCACGCTGGACTGCTGCTTCAAGCGCCGCAGCGCCTCCCATACGCAGAAGAGTTATTAAAATATGATTCACGAACTTAGAATCCCAAAAACTATCTAATTTAAGAGCTTCAGCGCAAACATCTAGCCATTTTTGGTTTAATTGCTCCATCTCTTCATCAGGAAGCAGTTCCTCCTTCTCTACCTTCTTCAAATTTCGATTAACAAATTGGCACGACAGAGGAAGCATACTTGGGTCTTCCACTAGAAACTTTGCGAATGACAATCGCTCGGAAGTGCCTAGACGCTTTTGCAGCCAATAATTTACTCTTTTTAGAAAAAATCTGTAGTCGCCATAAATGAGTGATCCGATTTCCTTGGGCATTACTGCACTCTCGACAAAGGCGATGTAATGCTTTGCGAAATCCTGTGGTTCTACGGGTGGTCCCCAATCTTGCGCATACGCTTCGTGTCCGTGATTGAATATTAATTCATCAATTGCCGACAATAGGCGCTTACCTGCACTAGCGTTTTCGATGGACGCAAACCGTGCTTCCCGAGAAGAGGGATTTAGCCAGATATCACGCAATGCCTCCAAGCTTACCAAATGCGCAGGGCGCGTGTAGTAGAATGCATACTCAAAATTGTCTGGGTTAGCAATCCTGCCACCTGTGCGACCTGGGTCGGCCTCTGCATGTGGATTATCTACTGTTTTCGGAAACAATGAACCGAGTAAGGAAGATAGCCGTGCGCGCTTCTCTTCGTCTCTTACAGCCTCAAGCGCCCCTTTGCGAATGGATTCTGTTTGTTCAATATGCTTACTCCATAAGTTATACGGATTAAGTGGGTCATGACCAACGTAAGCACGAGGGTTGTTTTTAATGGTTTCATACAGCTGCGGTTCCACAACTGCAATTGCCTCGATGCAGCAATAGTCAGCAAATGACACCTCACCCTTAACGATTGGGTAATGGACATTTAGGCGGTTAGTTAACCGAACGTAGTCGCGAGGCGTCTTTAGCAGCAGTAATAAATGTTCTAATGCCACATCGCGCCAACGTTCCTTTTCACGGTAAAATGCCACTTCTGTTTCTTCTTCGCCATAACCGGCTAAATGCCTGTCAAAGTATTCGTAGGCGTCATCCCTAGAAATCCGCGGCAGAGTGAAGCGCAACTGCACGATCTTCTCCAAGTATGCCGACGGTTCGGGAATGTTCGATAACTCCAGCGATTTTACAACATGGGCGTGTTCATAAACCAACAGGAAGGAGACGCGCGGGAAATCGGATACTGACTTAACCAGCCGAAGGATGGCATACACTTCTTCGGGCACTAGGCGGTCGATGTCGTCGATAACAACGACGAATGCCTTATTGGTAGCCGCCAAGGCCGATATTACGTTGCTTCTTTGCTGCTCTAGGTTTGGCGTGTGCATGTCGCCTAACTGCGATGCACTGCCACCTACAGCAGAGATAGCAGCCTTTATCATGGTTGCCCAAGGCTCCGCACCTGGCACTAGCTTAATGGCGTCAAAGACACTGGAGTATTTAAGAATGGCGTCCCCAGCCTTATTCAGCCGTTTGCCTTTATCAGAGAGTTGCAGGGTGCTGCCAAATTGCAGCAGGAACTCCTTGGCCAAGTCGCCAAGGCCGCTAAACATCCAAGGGTTAAAAGTTATTACTACAGGCTGCACGCTCTTCTGCTGTTCGCCGTAGTAGGTTTTTATCATTTTAACCACTGACGTTTTGCCAGTTCCCCAGCCGCCTTCAAGAGAGGCAACAAGGCAGTCGCTGCTGGGGGCAAGAAGGAGGGTTTTAGCAATGGTCTTGGAAAATTCGTATCGGTGAAAGAGGTCTGGCCTCTGGGGGGTTCCCTCTGCGGGACGGTCTAGGTTAAGAGACTTTGGTTGGCTCATTGCGTAAGTATTTGAATGAAGGCTTTGCACATGAACAGGAAAAATGTGCATCGCTGCTTTTTCTCCTTGCCTCGTCTACATATAGGTATTTTACATATAGGTATGGCAGCATCAAAAAATCTTCCTGCACCTCAGCGCATCCGCCGTAAAGCAGATGAAATGGACAGTCCTCGCGACAAGACCGTATGTTTCATGCTGAGTAAGGAAGAGAAAGCCGCCGTCGACACACTGGGCATCTGCACCCGCCTGACAAGATCAGCATTACTAGCAAAAATAACAACTATATACCTAAATGCCACAAATGAAAGTAGGTCATTGGAGGAACAAAGAGCATCAGAAAATCAATTACTAGAGTTCATAGAGGAAACCCGTCTAGCAGTGCAGAAAACCCCAGCGTGGCAAAAACAAATAACCACTAAAACCAACAACTCTAAATGATTGATGTATACAAACTAAACGTAGCCTTGGCTGGCAGCATGGCTCTCAGTCTGAACGAAGGCTCCATTCTCGTTTCCAACGATACAGACTTGGATGATACGCAAGGACTCACTACATCCCAAAGATGTGACCTAGATACCTTGAAGCATAATATTGCCGAGTTAATGCCAGACGACTTTGGCTACACTATGTTTCTCGATGGGCGCGAAGTGTCCTTTCAATTAGAATATCAGGATGGCATGGTGGCTTCGTCCGGCAGTTTCCTTGAGTTTTCAACGACGGAAGAATTGCAAGGCCTGTTGGTCAATGCCGATTGGGATGCCATGCGTAGCGATGCACTTCGAGGCATTGCCCAAATGAATAAACTCATAGCGGCCAAAAAACGGAAAGGGCGTCGAAAATGAGTCAGGATTCCCTCATCAGTAAAAAGGAGGCTGCTAAGCGATTAGTCGTTTCCGATTCGACTATCAATCGCATGCTCCGCGATCGCATGTTGAGCAAGATTAAGGTTCGCGGCTGCGTTCGCATCCCACTTGCCGAAATCGAGCGAATTCTGAAAGGGGGCATGGCATGATTCACCAAGTCCACGAGCGAACTAAGAACGTCAACGGCAAGAAGACGAAATCACGCTTCTACTATCTGCGCTATCGTTACGGCGATATGGAGGTGGAACGTTTGAAGTCACTTGGCGTCACGCAAAAGGAAGTCGCTGATAAACTAGCGGTCGATTTCCGCAACGAATGGGAAGCCGAACAAGCCGGCATGCTGCCGCCAGTTGCGATGAGAGAAGGGGCAAAATTGCCTCTTCTCTCTCACCTGGAGGACTTTCTCGCGGACCTTCGAAAGCGAGGCAAAGCTGGCCGTAAGGATGAGGGTGCCAAGAAATACCAGAAGCGCATAACTCAGTTACTAAACGAATGCCATTGGAAGGTAATTAGCAATGTGACTCCCGATAGCTTCATTGCCTGGCGCAACCATCAGCATGATCTAGCACCACGAACCTTAAACCATTTTCAGGATGCAATGAATGCTTTCCTTAACACCTTGGTAAAGTTCGGGCGAATTCCATCTAACCCCCTGGCATCGGTTTCCAAAGTTAAACAGCGAGGCAAGGAGGTCCGCAAGCGTCGCGCATTCTCTGAAAAAGAACTAGCTGTGCTACTCTCAGCTGCACAGCCACACCGCAGCATGGTATATTTCACGGCTGCGCGTACTGGTTTTCGGCGTCAAGAGCTAGCTGCCCTACTCTGGCAAGACGTCGTGCTTGATGGAATGCAACCACACATTCGGGCCAGAGCTTCAACGACTAAAAATGAGAAGGAAGGGTTAATCCCGCTCGTTCCCGATCTTCAAGAAGCGTTATCAAGATTCAAGCCAGCGAACGCAAAGCCAACGGAGAAAGTATTCAAGCGAGGCATTCCTCGGGCCCGTGATTTAGCTCAAGACCTGGAGCGCGTCGGCATCCCCTATCAAGACGAGCAAGGCCGTTACGCAGACTTTCATTCGTTCCGATATACTTGGGGTACCTTCCTACAAGCAAACGGCGCTACGCAGCGTGAAGCAATGGAACTTATGCGGCACAATGACGTTCGACTTACAGCTCAGATTTATACCGACGTAAACCACTTGCCACTTTTTGATCGAGTGCGCAGTTTGCCTAGATTGGAGAAGTGTGCACTGATAGGGTCACAGATTTCTGGAAAACCTAGCAATTCTCTGATAAAACGTGACAAAAAAAGCCACATCCCACAAAGTGCGCAAGCCGTTGATTTTGAACCGACTTGCAATGTTTTGACCAATGGTGACACACCTTGTTGGATGGTACCCCCCCGGGGACTCGAACCCCGAACCAATTGATTAAGAGTCAACTGCTCTACCGATTGAGCTAGAGAGGCCCAGAACAAAGCCGAGAAAAAAACGGGAATTCGCCAAACCACGCAAGGAAAAAGTTCAATTTTTTTAACAAAAGTCTTTCGCGAAAAAATAATGCCCAAACGGTTGTCAGGATCGAGCAGCTGGTTAGACTAACTTCGAACAACTTTAAAACATAAACCCGCTACGTGTAACTGTCATGCCAACCGCAAAGCAATCCCTCCTCGATGGCGTTGAAACCCCGCTCACCATCAACCTTCTGGAAGGCGACCCCGCTAAAAAGCGCGAAGAAATCCGCCGCTACTTCCATCAAACTTTTGACGTATACGAAAAGCTTTTCGAGCCCATGAATGGGCAGGAAGCCTACGTCACCCGTGCTGATCCGCTTCGCCATCCGCTAATTTTTTATTACGGTCACACTGCGGTCTTTTTCACCAATAAACTCGTGTTGGGCAAGTTCCTTAAGAACCGCCTCGATCCGCATTTGGAGTCGCTTTGCGCCGTCGGTGTGGACGAGATGAGCTGGGATGACCTTAACGAGGCCCACTATATCTGGCCCAAACATGAAGAAGTCAAAGCCTACCGCGACAAGGTCCGTGCAACGATCGACAAGCTGATTGATGAAACACCACTTGAGCTGCCTGTCCAGTGGAACAGCCTTTACTGGATCATCATGATGGGCATTGAGCACGAGCGTATTCACCTGGAAACGTCCTCCGTGCTGATTCGCCAACTGCCGCTCGAACTCATCGAACAAGACCACCCATCCTGGGCAGTCTGTAGCGAAGATGCCGACGCGCCGGAGAACGAACTGCTGAACGTCACCGCAGGCACAGTCACCCAAGGCAAGGAACAACCCAGCCGGTTCTATGGCTGGGACAACGAATACGGCCGCCTCGAAACCGAGGTCGACGCGTTTAAGGCGTCAAAATACTTAGTTAGTAACGCGGAATATTTACGATTCGTCGAAGACGGCGGCTACCAAAAGCAGCAATATTGGTCGGAAGAAGGCTGGAAGTGGGCGCAATACGACGCCCATGGCATGCCACGCTTCTGGCGCAAGCGCGAGGACGGCTCATTTGCGCTGCGCACTATGCTCAAGGAAATTGATTTACCGTGGTCCTGGCCGGCCGAGGTCAATTACCTCGAAGCGAAGGCCTTCTGCAACTGGCTCTCTGAGAAAACCGGCAAACCAATCCGCCTCCCAAGCGAGGAAGAATGGTATCGCCTGCTCGACTTCACCGAAACTACCGATGTCGATCAGTGGTCCGATGGTGCCCCGGGCAACATCAATCTCGAAGTCTGCGCCTCGTCGACGCCGGTAAACCGCTTTGCATTCGGCCACGGCTTTTACGACGTCATGGGCAACGTGTGGCAGCACACCGAAACACCCATTGCGGGCTTCCCCGGCTTTGGCGTGCACCCGTTGTATGACGATTTCTCCACGCCCACCTTCGACACCAAGCACAACCTGATCAAGGGCGGCTCCTGGATATCTACCGGCAATGAAGCGACGCGCGACAGCCGTTACGCTTTTCGCCGACATTTCTATCAACACGCTGGCTTCCGCTATGTAGAGAGCGACAAGGAAGTCGCGATCAAGGATGACCGCTACGAAACGGACCCCTTCGTAACGCCTCACTGCGAAGCGCATTATGGCCCAGATCCGTTGGGCGTCGATAATTACTCCGAGAAAATCGCGCAAATCTGCCTGGATCGCATGGCGAAGCAAAACCGTGAAAAGGCGCTCGAAATCGGCTGCAAAGTTGGCCGCACCACATTCGAGCTCGCTGCCGGTTTCCAGAAAGTGCTGGGCCTCGATCCGACGGCGCGCACGATTCGCATTGGCGTCGAGATGGTCGACAAGGGCTACACGCAGTGGGAGATTCCGTCCGAGGGCGAGATTGTCGACTTCCGTCAGTCGCACCTGAAAGACTTCGGCCTCGACCACGTTCGCGACAAGGTGGAGTTCATGCAGGCAGACCTGTCGAACATGAAGGACCTTTACCGCGGCTATGACTTGATCCTGATCAACTGCCTGCTGGAGCGCTCCTACGATCCGGCAAAGTTCCTAGAAAACGTCCACGAACGCCTCAACGGCGACGGCCTGCTCGTGATCGCATCGACGAACGACTGGCGCGAAGAGCATACTCAGAAGGACAAGTGGCTGGGCGGCTTCAAAGACAAGACCGGCGAAAACCAGTCAACGCTGGACGGTATTCAGCTCGCCCTCGGCGACCACTTTGCCCAGGCCGAAGCTCCCATTCAGGTGCCACAGATCATTCGTCGTAACGCCCGCGTTTTTGAGCACAACCTCGTGGAGATTAGCTTCTGGCGTAAAGCTTAAGATTGTCACCAGAGGCAGAAGGCCGTTGTGTTGATCGCTTCATCATGACGGCCACCTCACCAGATCAAGGCACGAATCAACGGCGCACCTGCACACATTGCGGCGCGCCGTTTTTGCCGCGATCCGGCGAAGCCTTTTGCTGTCACGGCTGCGAGGCGGTTTACCACCACATCCATGAGGCCGGGCTGGTCGAATACTATCAGCGCAAATCCGGTCTCACCGAGCCGCTGCTGGAAACGCCGTTCGAGCCGCATAGCTGGACAAGTGTCTTCGAGCGTGCCCGGAACGCAGAAAAGAACGCTAGGGGCGAGGTCAGCGCAACCTTCCCGATCCAAGGCATTTCATGTCCGGCCTGTGCCTGGCTGCTCAACAAAATCGCCATGAAGCAACCGGGGCTGGTTTCCGCCGAGACCGCCCCGCCCTATCACACCGTTGAACTGCGCTGGGAATCAGCAACGGTCGATTTCCGGCAATTGGCAAATGAGCTGCAAAGCTTCGGCTTAATCCTGGATGAAGCGCCACAATCCCCCACTAAACCAGCATTGCTTCCCGTGATTTTAGGGGGGGCATTCGCCGTCAACGCAGTCATCCTGAAAATAGCCTCCCGCTATCTGGCCTCAGAATCTGTAGCCTACACCGGCCTGATGAACTGGATGAGTATATTGCTGGCCCTGCTGGCGGTTTACTGCCTGGGCCATTCAGCTAGCCGCTGGCAGCGATATCGTAAGCGAGCTAAGTCTTGAGGAACGGGTCGACAATGCGCTTCTCGTCCTCATCCTCATGCTTGCGGTAGTCGTGACGCGATATCAGAAAAGCCTCACCCGCCGCACCAAAGAGGAACAGCAGGTCATCGGGCTCTTCGGTTAAATTTTCGAAGAATGCCTTCACTCCCTCGATCCAGGAATCTGCATGTAACACGAGCTCGCTGAGCGGCTCATCGGTCGCCACGGATATCGCCAAAATCTCGGCAAAAATAGCGCCAATCGACACGCTAAAAAAGGCACACAAAGCGGCAATTGCAGCCACTGTCGCATTGCCTCGGCCACCACAGCCAGCAGACGCCGCCGAACCGACCAAACCGCCCACGATCAGCACGCCCATCCACTCAACGGGGTCCAGCAGGGTGAGGAATTCGAGAGGTAGCAGAAAAGTCAGATTGTCATAGAGCACGTCACGCTGGGCACCAATAAGCAAGTCGATGAGGCCCAGAACGAACACGCCAAACACGGCTGCTCCAATTGAAAGGGAGGTCGCCCCCAGTAATCGCATCCCCTCCGACACCGCACCACGCATTTGCTTAACCGCGGACTCTTTAGGCTCTTCGGCCGCTTGGGGCATCGGTGCCTGTGTCACCCGACTCGGCGCTCCAGGAATCGGGGCCTGAGTATTGCCGCGAGGGCTTTTCGCCTCTTCGTCGGCCAGTTTATGCGGCCGCTGAAAAGGTGCTTTGGTCCGCGTTTTCGTTTCTTCTTTCTCTTCGCCCTTTTTTGGGACCAAAAAGCGGGTAAATCCCTTTAATGGCGGCGCTGGCGCTTCTTCCTCTACTTCCGGCACGGCCTCCGACTCTTCGTCCGGCACATACGGTGCGAGGTCATCCAGCGTCTCAAGCGGCACATAGCGGGGCAGCGAGGAATTCCAGACCGGGGTATGGCCTTTCAGGACACGCCGACGCAGCAAAATCAAGATCTGATCCCTGGTGACGGGACCGATCTTATTGCGATCGACCATGTAATACCATTTGTCTGACACCCGATACTTGCCCAGTTACTTGTAAAAAAACCTGTAGAAATTCAGCGTTTTCTACTCAAATTATTGACATAATGAATGAGATTCAAAAACCAAGCTTAGCCATGAAAATTGCTAAGAGCAATATCAGGTTTACTTTGCCTCTAAAAGCACAAGCAATGACAAATCATTGCTCCCTCGTCAAGCGTGGCAAGTTGCCAGTCGCACGAGCAAGATCGGCGATTGATGTGCCAAGGGAATTCTTGGCAGATATGAGGTTGCGACGCGCATCATCGAGGTCTTCCTGCGAGGTCAGCAGGTCCAGCAGGTTATTAATTCCGCTTTCGTAGCCGATGGAAATCGCGTCGTAAGCCTGCTGCTGGGCATCCAGCGCCGAGGTCGTGGAATCAACCTGTTTAATCGCCGAGCGGTAGGCAAAGAAAGCCGTCCAAACCTGTTGCAGGACTTCGAGCTCGACTTGGCGGGCGTCCTGGCGAGCGGCCCGGGCGCGGTCACGCTGCTTATCGATCTCATACCACTTGTAGAAACCCTGGAAAATATCCCACTCCAGCACCAGCGCCGCAACGTAATCGTTGTAGGGCGAGGGATTCGAGCCGGTAAGCTCCAGATACTGCATGGATACCTGAGCACTCAGCTCCGGAAACAAATCAGCACGGGCGGCATCGAGGTTAAACTCCTGCTCGCGTACCGAAGCGTAGGAGGAGAGCAAATTCGGCCGATTTTGCAGTGCTTCCGCGACCAGGCGGTTCACATCCGCATCCAGCGTGTCAAACTCCGGAAATTCCTCGATCTGCTCAATTTGTAGCGAGGCGCTCACCTCGATACCCAGCGCAGTCGCCAGCTTGGCACGGGCCGCTTCGATGGCCGCGATATCCCCTTCGATCTGGGCTTCGGCAGTCTTAACGTTGGCCAGGGCGCGCAGGGCGTCCTGCTTATTGCCCAAGCCAGACTTGAGCTTCTTGTCCGCAGCGTCAAACGTGGCCTCGGTGTTCAAGAGAAACGCCTTGGAAGCCTCCAGATTCGACTCCGCCGACCAGAGGTCGTAGTAGCGAATCAAGACCTCACGGACCACGTCCTGATAAATCTGATTGTAGGTGAAATTGGAGGCAAACAGCGCCTGCCGGGCAGCATTGGCCGTTGCCTCGCGCTCGCCGAAATTGAACAGTAGCCAGTTGATGTTGAGCGATGGACCGTAGGCGGTGCTGTAGGTCTTACCCGGCACGGCGACGTTCTTCTGCTTCTCGCGCGCCACGCTGGCCCCCACGGATACATACGGATAATACTCGCTCAGGCTCTGCCCATACTCCGAAGCGCGGGTGCGGGCAATCAGCCACGTATAGCGAGTTTCTGGGTTGTTGGATAATGCGATGTCGACCAGTGCCGGCAGGTCCAGCTTGGGCAAGCCCACTGAGGCTACGGGGTTCTTCTCATAGCCCGCCAAACCTTGCGTGTAATACTTGTCCTGCCCGGCGACGAAATTGACCGCATCGATGCCGGGATTGTCGGGCTTCGGCGCATTGGCCTGGGCCTCGGCTGGCGGACGCCATAGCTCACTGGGGCGGGCAGCCACTTCCTCATCCACGTTCACGCAGCCGTGGAACAGAAATAGAGACACATTCAAGACGCCAAGCAGCGCCAGCTTGCCTGCGGCGGCATGGCTCGCAGATTTGCCTTGGGAAACTTTGAAATCGGAGTCTTGCATTGCTTAAACCTTCACGCGCTCCCCACGCTGGAAGAGTGGTATCTTGTCCGTTACGTGCTTTTCAAACCACTCAAAATACAGATAAAGCGCTGGCGTCACGTAAAGCGTGATCAGCTGGGAAACGATCAGACCGCCCACGATGGACGAGCCAAGCGGTTTACGTGCGGCGGCGTCGGCACCCCACCCTACAGCAATCGGCACCGCACCCAGGAGCGCGGCCGCAGTCGTCATGATGATTGGGCGGAAACGCTCCATACACGCCTCGTGCACGGCTTCTTCCGGCGAGAGCCCCTCATCCTGCCGCATGATGGCGAAGTCGATCATCATGATGCCGTTCTTCTTCACGATGCCCATGAGCATGAACATGCCGATCATCGCGTAGAGCGAGAGCTCCTGGCCGAGCAGCAGTAGCGTGGCCAAACCGCCAACCACCGCAACCGGCAGTGCCGTTAATACCGTTATCGGGTGCACCCAGCTTTCATAGAGGATACCGAGGATAACATACATGACAAAGACAGCGACAATCGCCATCAGGAACATGCTCTTAATCGTTTCCTCAAACATCAAAGCCTGGCCCTGGAAACTCGTTTGAATATCGGGCGTGACCAGCTCCTTGACTTTGTTTTTCACAAAATCATTGGCCGGGCCAATCGCTTGGCCTTCCCGAATGTTGTAGTAGATCGTGACCGAGCTGAAATTGTTAATGTGGTTCACCGCGAGCGGGCCTACGTCTTCCTTGAACGACGCAATCGAGCTAAACGGCACCAGGTTGTTTTCAATGTCGAAGACGTCAGAATTCGAGGTAAATAACTCGCTCTGGTTAAAGGCCGATTGGAAATACAAGGTCGACAGGTCATTCACGTCCGAGCGAAACTCCGGCGCGGCCTCCACGATCACCTGATACTGCTGGAAAGGCGATTTGATGAGGTAGCTGTAGTTCAGCGAATAAGCGTCCTTCAACACGGTCGAAAAAGTATTGGCGGTCACGCCATAGGCGCTACCCAAGGGGCGGACCAGATCCAACTCGACCTGCGGGTTGGTCAAGTAAAGGTCACTGATCACCGACGAAAAATACCCGCTCTGATACATCGCGGCAACCAGCTTCTCCGAGGCTTCGTAAACCTTATCCGTATCGAGGCCGGACAAGCTGTAGGCGTAGTTACCGAGCGTCGTAGAAGTCGCCCCGGTGGAGATTTCCAGCGAGGGATTTGGCTGGATACCGGGCATGATGCCGGGGATGCCCGCCAAAGCTGTTTGCAGTTGGGTGTTTACCTCTTCGATCGGTGGTCGTTTATCGACATCGATCAGCGAGATAAAGGTCAGAATCCAGTTGCTCTGGGCAAAGCCGGCTACCCCGGAAACGGTCACAAAATTCTCCACGTAGGGATTTTGTTTCATGACCTCTTTGATCTGCGCCTGATACTTCTGCAGGTCTTCCGGCGAAGCGCCGGTGTCCGCAATGAAGGCACCCTGGATAAAGCCGCTATCACCAATCGGGATGAACGTTTTGGGGACAATAATCAGAAAATGAACCACGCCCGCCATGCATAAAAACCAGCTAACGGCAGATATCCACTTGTGTTTGAGGAAGAACCGCAGGCTTGGGTCGTAAATGTTCAGGCAGGCCTTTTCCAGACGGTTGGCTACCTTCTGCATGAAGGTTTCATCGCCCTCCTCGTGAGACTTCAGCATGCGGGCACACATCAGCGGAGTCAGCGAAAGTGAGACCAGGCCGGACATAATGACCGCCACCGTGATCGTAATGCCAAACTCGCGGAAGATACGCCCCATCAAACCGCTCATAAACACCAGCGGGATAAACACCGCCGCCAGTGAGAGCGTCATCGAAAGAATCGTAAAGCTGATCTCCTTCGCACCCTCCAGAGTCGCCTTCATCGGGTCCTCGCCATAGTCCTCCATGCGGCGGACCATGTTTTCCAGGAAGACGACCGCGTCGTCCACGAGGAAGCCGATCGAAAGCGTGAGCGCCATCAGCGACAGGTTGTCCAACGTATAGCCGAAGAGCTTCATCACCACAAAGGTGAGCAGCAGCGCCATCGGCAGTGCGACAGCGGGGATAATCGTGTCCCGCGCGCGCCCGAGAAAGAGGAAGATTGTGCCGCAAACCAGCACAAATGCGATGAGCAGCGTTTCCTCAACGTCCTTCACTGAAGCGACAATCGTCTTCGAGCGGTCGTAAATAATACTCATCAGCAGCGACTGTGGAATCTCCTGCTGCAGTTGTGGCAACATTGCCTTCACGGCGTTGGCGATCTCCACATCGTTCGCGCCGTCGGCCTTTTGCACCGCCAGAACCACGCCGGCTGGATTGCCTTCGATGAAGCTCGCCCAATAGTCCAGGCGCAGGTCTTCAGCCTGCAAACCGTCGACCGCCTCGCCGATGTCACGCAGGTAAATCGGGCGCTCGTTCTTCACGGCGACAATGATGTTATTGTATTCTTCGGCGGTGCTTAGCTGCGTGTTGGGCTGGATCGTATAATTCGTTGTTTTGCCCTTAAATACCCCGGCCCCGAGCAAATTCGTGTTCTCCTGAATCGCCTGCGTCACCTGGTCGAAAGTCAGGCCGCGATTGTAGAGCTCGTTCGGATTAAGCTGCACTTCGACCGCGCGTTTGGAGCCGTAAACATTCACTTGGGAAACGCCATTGATCAACTGCAATCGTTGCGCGATCTGCGTAAAGGCGTAGTCGTAAATATCGCCCTCGGTCATGGTCTCCGACACCAGGCCGATGTAGATCACCGGCTGCGCATTGGGATTCGTCTTCTGGTAGGTCGGCGGGCTGGGCAAATCCGTCGGCAAGTTGCCTTGCGCGCGCGTGATGGCCGACTGCACATCCGTCGCCGCCGAGTCGATGCTTTTGCTCAGATCAAACTGCAGGATAATGTTGGAATTGCCCTGCGTATTGCTCGAGGTAATCAGCTCGATGCCCTGGATTTGCAGGAACTCCTGCTCCAGCGGAGAGGCCACGTTGGACGCCATGACCGTAGGGCTAGCGCCTGGGTAATTCACCTGCACTTGAATCACCGGGTAGTCGACGTTGGGCAAGTCACTAACCGGCAAATTCAGATACGACCAAACGCCGAAGATTGCCGCCGACAACGCCAGCAACAGCGTCATCACAGGACGTTTGACAAAAGGTTCGGATAGCGAGCCAGCCATAATAGAGTCCGGTTGGGCCGGTTACTTGCTGTCGCCCTCCGAAGAGCCGGACTGCGCCTTGCCCTTCTGCGGCTCGCCCGTCGGGCTGCCGGTTTCCAGATTGAGTAGGTAATTCTCCTCTTTCTCGGTGAGCACACCATGCTCCTTAAGTGCTTTCAAAAGCTTCGGCGGAAGGCGGCGGCTGTCTTCGATCTGCTTGATCTCCTCCGGCGTGGCCTTCTTGTATTTCTTCAACATGTCGACCACGGGCTGAATCAACGATGGCGGCAGCTTCACGTCGGCCGGGTTACCGTCAACGACGACGATTTCCATACCGTCACGAAGGAAGTTCAGGCCTTCGCCGACCAGCTTATCACCGGGCTTGACGCCGCTTTTAATGACAACGGTGCCGTCGTCCTGCGTTTGGCCGACTTCCACATTCTTCAGGTGGACGATGCCATTGGCTTCGTCGATCACGAAGACATAGCGACCGTTCTGGCCGATACCCACACACTGCGATGGCGCGAGGACTGCATCTTTCAGCTCCTTCAAGATCACCCGGACGCCCAGGGGTTGGTTGGGCCATAAAAAGCCGTCCGCGTTCTCGAAAGTCGCGCGGAGATTGACCGTGCCGGTTTCGGTGTCCACCTCGTTGCCAAGAATGGTTAGCCTTCCAGTGCGTTTTTTGTCGGGAGATGCCAGGTAGCTCGCTACGATTTCCAGCTCGCCACCAGCTTCATTGAAATACTGGCGCACTTCCTCGAATTTCTTCTCTGGTGCAATGAAATCGACATAAATCGGGTCCATGCGCAATACCGTGGCCAGTGTTTTGCCCTGAGCCGCGCTCACGACGTTGCCGATGTCGACCAGATAGACGCTGGCCATGCCATCAATCGGCGAAGTAATGTCCGTGTAGCCGAGGTTCACCTTGGCGTTAATCAGCTCACCCTCAGCCTGCTGCAAGGCACCGCGGTTGGCCTCCACCGTTGCTTCGAGGCTCTGATAATCCTGCTCGGAGATCAGCTTTTCCGGCACCAGCGGGCGGTTACGCTCCAGGTTCAGCTCATTGATCGCCAGTTGCGACTTAGCCTGCTTTACCTGCCCTTCGGCTTCCATCACCGCAGCTTCGTAAGGCGGCTTGAAGATGGTAAACATCAGGTCGCCCTCCTTGAGCATCGCGCCCTGGGTGAAATGCACGCCGGTGATTTTGCCATCCACCTGGCTAACGATATCCACCGACTCAAAAGCCGTCGCACGGCCAAGCGTATCCAGGTAGAGCGGCACATTGCCAGTCGTCACAGGCAGCGCTGTGACGGTGCGCGGCGGCGGGCCTTTGGGCTGAATCGGCTCCGGACCACAGCCCGTTACCCATAAACCTAAACAGGCGGTCATGCCGGCAAGCAGCAGCCTTGGTTGTCTCTCCCTAAAAATTCTCATGCGCAGTAGCCCCGGAAAAATTATGCGTAGTATCGCGGTCTGTGACCGTCTGTCAACTTAGCTTTAAACGGGCGTTCGAATATTTTAAGTAGATCGCCCCAGCTCCAGGCCAGTAATCCGGCATCTAGTTAGCCGGCAAAGGGCTTGGATGCATCATTCTTCTAGTAATCTTCGCCCAGAGAGAAATTGACTCCCTTGATGCCGGCGATCGAGACCGCATCCATCACCTTGACGATGGTCTGGTGGTTCGCGCCATCGGCCGGGGCAATCGTGACCAGTGCCTCAACTTGGTTGGCGTCACTGGCTTCCTTAAACCGAGTCAGCATCGCAGCCAGCTCAATAAAGCGCTTGGCTGTTGGCGAGTCGTAGGCGTAGTCGTTGACAATGACCTGCCCCTCCCCGCTGACTTCAATAATCTGCTCATCCGGCATCTCCAGCGGCTCCGTTTGCTCGACGGTGCCCGGGAGCTGGAAGGAAATATCTGCCTCCTGCTTTTGCAGCGTCGCAGCGACCATAAAGTAGATCAGCAGCAGAAACACGCAATCGATCATCGGCGCAATGGGGATCGATACCTTTTCCTCGGGTTTCTTTTTGAGCTGCGCCATCGTCGGTTATTGCTGGTAGGTTGCGTAAATGACTTCGTAGGCACCGGCCTCGGAGCAGACTTTCAGCACGGACTTGATGTCCTTGTATGCCGTCTGCTGGTCGGCCCGCACCGTGATGCGCAACCGTGGATTTTGCTCCAGCGAGGCCCTCAGCGTGGACTTGATTTCATCCGTGCTCACGGGGCGTTCTCCAAGGTAGGCTTGGCCATTGGCGTCCACGGTGACCACCCCGCGGTCAGAAAGATCTTCGGCCACATCGCTTTCCAATGATTCCGGCAGCGTGACCTCCTTGGCCTTATCGGCCTGGGCCAGCGTCGACACGCACATGAAGAACACGAGCAGCAAAAATACCATATCAATCATCGGTGCCATCTGGAACTCTTCCTCGGGCCGTTTGGATCGATGTAGTTTGATTGCCATAAGCCCACTACGGCAACAATTGTGCCAACAAGGTCAAGCATTCGCATCTCCACAGAATAAACGTCACCGCGTTGTCACGAATGATCATTTTCGCCTTCGCATGCGAGACGCGGTGTCTAATATCGGGCACCCACGGTAATACGGGCGTTCAGGCCCTGGTAACAGCCTAATTCTTACGCCGACGCTGATGCGTCATTGCACATAGCGCCAAAATCAAGGCACCTGTGAAGAATGCATAGGTCGATGGCTCCGGCACCACGGTGATATCCGAGATGCTAAAGCGAACAAAATCTGCGGAAGCACCTGGGTTAAAATACAAATACATGCCAGTGCTGCTTGGGTTCGTGCTAAAATCACTGATATTCAAGCTCGTCGGCAGTGATACGCCATCTATCGGCGTCGCAAAATCCGTGAACAACGAAACGACGGCACTGGTCAGCGATTTGCCCTCAAATGTTTCATCAAAGCTTGGCGGTGAAGATGTAACCGTCCCAAATGAAATTCGCTGATAAGAACCAGGGTTTTCGATTTGAATACCCGGATTATCCCAAGTGATAGAAAACGGGCCGGCTCCTGTCGTTTGGATAATCGCATTGGCCGAAATGCTCGCATAGGAGCCTTCGGTGGTCGGATTAAAAGAGATGTTTGGCGCATCCGTGTCATAACTAACATCGAACGTGAAGCCATCGCCTACTTGCATACCAGGTGCAATATTCGACCCAACGTAATTGGCTTGGCCAGTAAACCGTAAATTAACAATAGCTGCCTGAGAGACCGTAACGAGGGCCAAGGAACCCAAAATAGTAGCAGAAATCATCTTCATAATGCATGGAGATATGACCTGCCACAATTAAGTCAAATAGACATTAAAGATTTATTTGTCGCCAAATTAAACCCGCCAATTATGCCTTAGCACCATGGGACACGGGCATCACGATCACGGCGGGCATTCACACGAGGGGCACTCCCACTCGGCCAAGGGCATTCCCAAGCAGCGGTTGTTACAGGCACTAGGAATCAGCCTGATTATCACGGCGGCACAGATCGCGGGCGGGCTCATTTCCGGTAGCCTCGCGCTGATGTCCGACGCGCTCCACACCGCCACCGACGCGGTGGCCCTGCTGGCGAGTTTTATCGCCGTTAAGCTCGGCGAGCGCCCCGGTACGGAGAGGCACACCTTCGGCCTGAAGCGCGCGGAAATTGTCGCGGCCGCGATGAACGCTGGCGTGCTGATCGGCATCAGCGTGTGGCTGCTCTACGAAGCGGCGCTGCGTTTCATCCACCCGGATGAAGTCAAGGCAGGCTGGATGATCGGCGTCGCCGCCATCGGCCTGGTTGCGAACATCATTAACGCGATTCTTCTGCAAAAAGGTGCCAAGGATAACATCAACATGCGCTCGGCCTACCTCCACGTGTTGAGCGACGCAGTGGTCAGCGTTGGCGTGATCATTGGCGGCATCGCGATCATGGTCCTCGGCAACGGCTTTACCTGGATCGACCCGCTGCTGACAGTGATCATATCCCTCTGGCTGATCAAGGAAAGCTGGAGCATCGTGCAGGAGTCGATCCGCATCATCATGATGGGCGCGCCTCCCGGCATCGAGGTCAAAGCCGTCGCCGAAACGGTGAAAAAGATCGAGGCCGTCCGTGGCGTGCACCATGTCCACATTTGGTCACTCAACGACCAGACCGTCCACTTCGAGGCCCACATCGAAATCGACGACCGCCTGGTCAGCGAGACCGCCTGCATCGCAGACCAAATCGAGGACCTCCTTCACGACGAATACGAGATCACCCACGTGACACTTCAATTCGAGAGCGGCCGCTGCGACGACGGAGCCCTGATCCGCCAGGACGTCAACTAGGGCCAACGGACATTCAACTATCAGAAAATTTGCCCCAACGGGGCTACGCAACCATAGCCCAGGGTTGGCTTGAGGCCGCAGAGCGGCTGAACGCCTACCCTGGGAATACGAATACGTACATTGCCTATCCCAACGGGATTGCGCAAAAGGACATCTTGCGCAGCCCCGTTGGGGCTGGGAGATAACCGAGCATCAAGTTTCCCAGGGTAGCGCTTCCCGCAAGCGGTTCGCTTTAACCCTGGGCTATGGTTGCGTAGCCCCGTTGGGGCAGTTTTTGCAGCAATCAAGATATATAATGAATGTCCGTTAGGCCTAGGAAGACCTCCAGCGAACTCGCATATCGGAACTAAAATCCTTTGCCCAACCCTTTCGCAACAGTTTCGGCATAGGCAAACTGCCACGAAGCCTATGGGCAAACTCCGGAGCAAGCCGAGGCAGACCACTTTCCACTTGGCGCGGGGGCGTTCATGCCGCAGCTTACCGCGATGCGCATTCTGCTGTTTCGGACAGATCGCCTGGGCGACGTCGTCATCTCATCTACGATGGTTGAGGCGACTCGGCGTGCCTACCCGAAAGCCACCGTTTTCTTTTGCGCAAAACAAGCCTACGGGCCGCTGCTATTTGCGCCCGACGAAGCGCAGTATTTCCTCCCGTGGGAGGCGCAGACCGCCCAGTCGCTCGCGGCGGGCAACTTCGACCTCTCCATCCACCTGCACCCCGATCCGGCATGCGCCCAACTCGCGGCGGAGGCCGGCATCCCGCAACGCGTCGGCTACGCTAACGACGCGCAATGGCTCACGCAGACGATCCCCTACAATAAAGATGCCGGTCTGATCCACGAGCGTGACTACTGCCTGGAGCTCGTGCAAGCCGTGCTGCCCGAAGTCCGTGAAGCCAGCCAGCCCAAGCTGCCGTTGACGCCGTGGTCCATCTTTCGCGCCGAGCCGACCATCGTGATCCACTGTGGTTCGTTTGGGGCCAAGGCCAAGCTCCCGCCCGCGCTCCTCGCCCAGCTCGCGAAAGCCGCAATTGACTCCGGCCAACTGCCGCAATCCGGCCCCGCGAAAGTCGCCCTGATCGGCACGCCGGAAGAGCGCCACATCGCCGACGACACCGCCGCGGCTATCCGCCAGTTAGGCATTCCAGTAGAGAACCTTGCGGGCGACCTACCCTTGCCCGGCCTGGCGGAATTCATCTCGCGCGCGGCCTTGTTCATCGGTCGCGACAGCGGCCCGGCCCACATCGCCGCCGCCACGGGTTGCCCGACGTTTTGCATCTTCCCCGTTACCCGCAGCGACGTCTTCCCTGCCCGCTGGCACCCGCTTGGCGAGCACGTGCAAGTATTTGAAGTCCCGGCCAAACCCTGGCCCTGGCAAAAGAACGCCGCCGCCGCGGAGAAGGCGTTTCATCGAATTGATCACAGCGCGATAACCAATTCACTTAGCTCAATTTTGCAGCGGAGCTATACCAGCGAATAATTATTGTTTGCATGCTCATTGTATGATTATAAATCATACATATATGAAGTCTATTATTCTTACCCTATTGCTTCTATCATACTGCTGTGCCTCAGCAGAAACCGGGGCTTGGACAGCCCGGAAGCAGGATGTAATCCTCTTCACCAAAGAATCGCATGGCATTGGATCTGGTGAAATTAAAACTAAACATGTGCTTTCCTTTTGGTGTACCCAAGACACTTGGGACGCCCAACCAAACGTGCAGTCACTGGCTGATATTGATCTAGTTTTCCCACGGCAACAAGCAATCCAATTGGCTCAAACGCAAGCTACCCAATGGAAACTCGACTGGGATTTGGAGCAACCGACAACACAATTGATCGTCAAACAAGCGGACGGCGACATGAAGTTTTTCTACTATATCCAATTTCCCAACAGTCATGATTTCGTTCAACCCGATGGAGTTGTCGTCTTGCCCAACGGCGAAGTACGCCGCTCAATGCCACAACTAGTTGAAGCCGAAAATTGGCGCTGGGATAATCAAAGAGACTAGTCGGGAAGCATATTGATGATGCTACTGCTTATTGAAGCCGCGCTCGTGAGCAGATACACCTGCCTCAAACCGCAATGCGAACGCTGGCGGAACGCGAACCTCTGTGTTCGCTTCAAATCAATCACTTTTATTACCAGGCTTCGCAGGGTGGCCAGCGAGGCGTGATGCGAACACAAGAGGTTCGCTTTCCTTTTTACCCCAATTAAGCCCCCACGCCTTTTCTTTAAAATGAATTGATCCGCGGCACTACGCGCGCAAAGCTGCCCGGATGGATTTCTCTGGAAAAAGCGTCGCCGATAAGGCGTTTGCCCCGATTGATTACGATGCCGAGCTGAACTCCGCGCAATTGGCGGCAGTCAAGGCGGCGGATGGGCCGAGTCTGGTGCTCGCCGGAGCCGGCTCGGGCAAGACGCGCACGCTCACCTACCGCGTTGCCTACCTATTAGAGCAAGGCGTGTGGCCGCGCGAGATCCTGCTGCTCACCTTTACCAACAAGGCCGCACGCGAAATGCTGACCCGCGTGGAAGAGCTGACTGGAGTACCCGGCAACAAGTTCTGGGGTGGCACGTTTCACTCCATTGGCAGCCGCATTCTGCGGATGCATGGCGAGTCGATCGGACTCGAAAAGAACTACACGATTCTTGACCAAGGCGACGCCGAGAGCCTTTTTGGCGACACGCTCAAGACGCTCGATCCGAAGTTTACCAAGGACAAGGAAAACCCGAAGCCCAAGGTCGTCCTGGATATCGTCAGCTACGCGCGCAACACCAAGCGACCGGTGGAAGACGTCGCCGCCGAGCGCTACCCCTGGCGCGAAGAGTTGCCCGCGCAGGTCCGCAAGTTTGCCGACGAATACGAACGCAAAAAGCGCGCACAAATGGTCTGCGATTACGACGACCTGCTGGAGCTGTGGCTGAAGCTGTTGACCGAAAACGCCGAGGTCTGCGAGCTACTGCAATCACGGTTTCGCTACATCCTCGTTGACGAGTATCAGGACACCAACACCGTCCAAGCGGCGATTATCAATAAGATGGCCGAGAAGCACCGCAACGTCATGATCGTCGGCGACAACTGGCAGTGTATTTACACTTGGCGCGGCGCGGAGTTTGGCAACATGGAGGAATTCGGCCAGCTTTACCCGGACCGCGAAATTTATAAGATCGAGACCAACTACCGCTCCAGCCCGGAGATCCTGCGCTTTGCCAACGCGCTGATGCTCCACCACCCGCCTATCGACGGCTACCCGTTGGAGCTCTCCGCCGCCAAGCCCTCCAACCAGCGCCCCTACGTGATCCCGGCGATGGACACCCGCCAGCAGGCTGCCTTTATCATCAAGCGCATCGAAGGCCTGCAGATGGAAGGCGTACCGCTCAAGGACATTGCCGTGCTCTATCGCGCGCACTTCCAGGCGATGGATTTGCAGATGGAGCTGTCGCGCCAGGGTGTCGGCTACACGATCACCAGCGGCGTGCGTTTCTTCGAGCAGGCGCACATTCGCGACTTCGTGGCGCAGCTGTCGTTCCTGACCAACCCCGGCAACGAAACCGCGTTTAAGCGCGTCGCCGGGCTACTGCCCAAGGTCGGCCCCAAGACCGCTGAGCGCCTGCTGAAGCTTGCCCTGAAAGTCGCGGACAAGAATAAGTCCAACCTTATCGAAGCGCTGACCGACGAGACCGTCCTGGCCAAGGTGCCCAAGGATGCGACCGACGACTGGACTGACATGGCCTACACCTGGCAGGACATGTACGACGCCATGGGCTCACCCGAACCCGTGCCCGTGGAGCAGGCCGACGCCCAGCGCGACCTGTTTGCCGAAGTGCTGGCCGAGGAAAAAGTCGCCGCCAAGGCGAAGACCCCTGAGGAAATTGTCCGCATCGGCATTGAGGGCTGGTATGGCGACTACTTGCGCACCGTTTACGAAAACTGGCAAACGCGCCGTGACGACCTCGACTCGCTGGTCGGCTTTGCCAGCCGTTATGACAACATGACGGAACTTCTCGCGCAACTGGTCCTGCTCAACTCCGAGACCAGTGACCGCAAAATCGAGCCCAACTCCGAGACTGTGCGCTTGTCGACGATTCACCAGGCCAAGGGGCTGGAGTTTCCCTACGTGTTTGTGCTGGGCTGCGCCGACGAGCTACTCCCGCTCAAGCGCGCCATCGAGGAAGGCGATGTCGAGGAAGAGCGCCGCCTGTTCTACGTGGCCGTCACCCGCGCGCAAGACGAGCTTTACCTGTGCTATCCGAAGGTCACCGTGACCGGTGGCCCACCCCGCCTGCTCCAACCAAGCCGCTTCCTGCGCGACGTGCAGTCCATCGGCGAAGACTTTTACGAAGCCCTGCATTTTCAGGGCAGTTGGTGATTAGTTTGCCGCTTGCCGCTCCAGCGCGAGCTCGATTTGCGCCTTGAGCAGTCCGTAAGGAAAATCTTCCGGAAAGCCAAATTGCGCATCCAGCACAGCGGTCTGCAGATCGTCCGCAGTAAGCTCATAGACGAAGATACTGTGGTTGATCCGCGCCACGGGCTCCTGCTCAATCAAGTAAAGACGCAGACTTTCCGCACGTAGCGCTTCAAAGGTTTCCATGACTTCCAACCAGCGCCGGGGATCGCTGTGCATGATCTGCAAGAAGACCGTTTGCGCGTCACCGGACTGAATGTCTAAGCGGGCCATTTCCTGGTATAGCTTTACGTAGTCTTCGGTGTGTTCCTCCGTCCAGGGACGCGCCACTTGGTAATACATGCCTTGGAGCATCGTCGCACTCAGCACATAGTAACCAGGCTCCAAGGTGCCCAGCTGATAAGACTCATCCCGGTGCACGCGGTTGGATGTCAGGTAACGCGCGTCGATGCCCGCGTAGCGCGGACTCTCGTTGCCGAAGTAACCGAGGTAAACCGGTTTAGCCTCGGGCCCGGAGTTATGTTCGGCCAGCCATTCCGCCAGAGCCCCCAAGTCCTGCCCCCAGTCCAACGAGCTATCGACCAGCAGCCTGTAACCATTCTCCGGCCCGCCAACGGCTCGGTTGAAGAACGATAAATAATGCGGAAAAGCGAGTGCGCTTTCCAAAGCAAACAGCCCCAGTAGCGTCGAAATCGTATACCGCCCCCAGCGACTCTTTCGCCACCAAAAGGCGAGCGCCCCCATCGCCACCACGCCACATACAATGACCGGCATCAGGTAACGCAGGCCGATGTTGAAGGCGCTGCTACCAGCGACCAACGCGTAAATGCCCATCAACACAATTAGCGGAACAGTCAGCGTTACTTTCTCCGCAAGCTCGGGCTTTAACCAAAGCTGCCTCCCGGTTCGCTTGAGGTATGCGTAGATACTGATCGCACACGCGACCGCCAACAGAATGAGCGCCACCGGTGTTTTAAAAAGCAATGCCAAGGGAAAGAATCCCCACCAACCATCGTAAGTGTAGTCGCCCATCAAGAAGCCATGGCGCACTTCACTACCTTTCAAAATATGCGCCACTCCAAACAGGTAGGCTTCCGGCAAAAGCCCGGACTCGCGCACTGCGCTCACCACCTTTGCGCTGGCGGAATCATTCGCAAGCACCCGGTCCCAATCCCAGGCTTGCTCCGGCGCGGGCAGCTCGGGATTAAAAGCCGCGTAGCGGAATCCATAAAACGACCAAAGGACTCCCCAGGCAATGACGGCGGCGGCGACCAGCGCACACAACCGCAGGCAGAGCACGCGCCACCAACCATTAACAACCAAGCCCCGACGCCACATGCGCAGGGCATACTCACGGGAATAGGCGCAAACCGCGATCAGCGATATAGCCGCCACGGGCGCGAACAAAGCGGCATGGTTTTTCGATACGGTCAATAAGCCAACCGCAATGCCCAGCATCAGTATTCGGCCGATGCTGGCGCTCACGAGCAACAGCCCCAGTCCCCACAGACTAAGCAGATAAGCCCCCGCACCGATCATGTCCGACGTGATCAACCGCCCGTGCGCCAGAGTCTCAGGGTGAAAGGCGAACACCGACAACGCAATGAAGCCGCCAGCTATCCCGAACAACCGCCGCGCATAAATGTAAACCATCAGGCCAATCGCCGTTGTCGCCAGGAGCATCATCACCCGCCCCAGAAAGAGAAACCAGACCGGCTCAGTCGGCATCTGGTAGAGATAAGTTTGCTCGGCCAACCAACCATCCGGATAGCGCCACGAGCGATCATCCGTCGGGAAGTCGGGTGCATCCATCAGCAGCATTGGCAGCGACGCCCAGCGCTGTGGCAAGTTTCCGTTCTCCGGGTGCAGTCGGAAATCCTGATACGTCCAAAACGTAAATCCACCGATCAGATGGATGCCCTCATCGTAGGTTTTGGAAGTCGTCGGCAAGCTGTAGAGCCCCTGCAAGAAGTAGCAGCCCAACAGCAAGAGCACGCCGATGATTTCCAGCTTACTATTCATGCCCAGAGATTGCGTGCTACCCCAGGTTCGTTCAACCACGATTTCAGGCACCAAACTGAGCCAGCCAGTGGCGCGCGATGTCCAAACGACGCGCGAACCAGACGTCGCCTTTAGCGGTGGCATGTTCGAGGAATTTCTTAAGCCCGCGGATGCGACTCGGTCGACCACTGTAGTGTGGATGCACGCCAATGGACATCATGGCCGGCCGCTCGGCCCCCTCTTCCCACAGCGTATCGAACGCGTCGATGCACACCTGGGCATAATGATCGGCCGTGAGAAATTTCCCCTGTGGCCCACCCTGAAAACGCATATCATTCGTGTCGAAAGCATAAGGCACAATCACTAGTTCTTTGCCATCTACAGACTGCATGCGCGGCAGATCATCGTCGAAGCAATCAGAGTCATAAACGAAGCCAAGCTCGGCCAATAATTTACGGGTAACGGGCGACGGCGTGCCCTTCGTATGCCAACCCAAAGGCCGTTGCCCGCACGCGGTTTCAATCGCAGCAATTGTCTTTTGGATTACCTCACGCTCGTGCATTTCCTCCATTTCGGCATGCCCTTCCCAACGGTAACTGTGGGCAGAAATCTCGTGACCACGCTTAATAATATCCTGTGCGATCCACGGGGTTTTCTCAATAGCACGGCCACTACAAGTCACCGCCGCGGGCACGCCATACTGCTCCAGCACGCGCATGATGCGCCAGTAGCCAACACGCGAACCATAAGCAAAATGCGAGGATAAGCCCGTGTTCGGCACATGCTCCACCGGCTCAATGATTTCGTAAACGCTCTCATTACGCTCATCGCCATCAGCTAACGAAAGCTCGGCACCAGCCTCGACCGCCACCACGATCGACACCGCCACACGCGCGCCTCCCGGCCAGTTTGGATTCGGCGGCTGATCGCCATAGCCCTTGAGATCGCGCGGATAGTAAGATGGCATTTGCTCGAACATAGCATGCATGGATATCCGACGCCCAACCACGCCGCAAGCACTATAGACTTGCCAACATTCTACTCACGCCTGGATAATAGTTTCACCTGAGGCCAAGCTGCAAACGAAATACTACCGCGATGAATACCCTAAGAAATTTACTCCTTACTACAGCCTTAACTTCGACTGCAATGGCCAGCGTTTATCGCGCGGATGTGCCACCCCAAACCTTCATTGACTTGGGGAACAATACTGGCGGATTCGCCCCGGGCGTCAACTACCCGGACTTTTCTTCAACGGCAACCGTGGTCAATGCCGATGGTCAAAATTTCGGCAGCGGCGTTTTGATTGGCGACCGCTGGCTGCTCTCCGCTGCTCATGTTTTCGTGGACGAAGAAAATCCATTTCCCGATCTGACCAACGCCGCAGTCTCCTTTGGCAGCACATATCAATCACCGACCGATGTCTATGCGATCGAGCAAGTCATCATCCCTGATCGCTACACCGAGATTCTACAAAACCCCGGCAGCGGCGATGTCGATGATTACGGACTCGACATTGCACTGGTTAAATTAGCCGAGCCGGCAAGTGGAACCTACCCACGCATGACCTGGGCCAGCAACCCCGCGCTCGACACGGAAGGCGCGCGCCTCTACTTGAGCGGCTTTGGTCAAGCCGGCAACGGCAACGAAGGCAGCATCCTACCGGCTGGCACCAAACGCGCCGTTTCCAACACCATCGACCGCGTGCTGCCCATGGGCCTGAATCGCGGCTACGGCATGCCGATCATCGAAGGCGGGCTGCTCGCTTTTGATTTCGATTCGCCTCTCGAAAATCACAACACGCTACAAATCGCACCCGGCACGATCAGCCAACCGGCCATTGAGTTCACCCCCGGCGACAGCAACGCCGAGCCGACAGATTTCGAAGGCACATCCGGCCCCGGAGATTCTGGCGGCCCGTTGTTTTTGTATATTGATAACGAGTGGATTGTGGCGGGCATTGCCTCCTACGGGATAACGGAGGACGAAACCTATGGCGACATTGCCGCCTATACCCAGGTGAGTCAGTTCAATAGCTGGATCGCATCGAACATCCCCGAGCCGCGCCACTTTGCAATGGCCTTTGGGGCGGTGTTGATGCTCGTCGTCGGCCTCCGTCGTCGAACTACTCGTTAAGGTTTGGCGCGAGCCACTTAGCGGCGACGTCCTCGCTGATGCCTTTGCGTTGCGCGTAGTCCTTCAACTGGTCGCGACCGATCAATCCCACGTTGAAGTACGAGACGTCCGGATGGCCAAAGTAAAGGCCGCTCACCGAGGCACCGGGGTACATCGCGCGGCTCTCAGTGAGCTGCATGCCGGTGCGTGCCTCTACATCGAGGACTTGCCAGAGCGTGTCCTTCTCGGTGTGGTCCGGGCAAGCCGGGTAGCCAGCAGCCGGGCGGATGCCACGATACTTCTCCTTGATCATCCACGCAACGTGGTCATTAACCTCGCCAACTTTGGATTCCAAAGCTACTTTGCCCGAGAAAGCTTCCTCGGCACCATAGCCCCACTGATCGCGGATCTGCTTGTGCAACCACTCAGCACAGGACTCCGCGAAGCGATCGCCCAAGGCTTTGATCATGATGCCCGTGAAGTCGTCACCCTTCGCCTCGAAGGTCTTTGCATAGTCGTCGACTTCCTGACCTGCGGTGCAGGCAAAGCCACCCATCACGTCAATGATGCCCGTTGACTTCGGTGCCACGTAATCGGCGAGACACTTATAGGTCTCGCCCGCGTTGAGCTTCTCCTTTTGCTGGCGCAGGAAGTGGAAAGTCGCCAATTCCTTGGCATGGTCTTCCGGCGTGTAGATCACCACATCGTCGCCCACACTTTGTGCCGGCCACAGCGCGGTAACCGCGCGCAGACGGAAGCGCTGGTTGCTGATGATGTCATCGAGCAAGTGGCGGGCTTCGTCGTATAGCTTGGTTGCCTCGGGACCGTATTTGTCGTGAGAAAGGATTTTCGGGAAGACGCCCTTCAGCTCCCAAGAGTGAAAGAACGGCGACCAGTCGAAATACTCCGCCACGCGATCGAGCGGAATATTATCCCAACTTTGCAATCCAAAGCTTTCCGGCTTGGCGGGCGAGTAGCCATCCCATTCAACCTTGGGCGCGTGCTTGCGGGCCTCTTCGATGGAGATGATTTTTACCTTGTCCTTGCCCTTTTCAAAGCGCTCACGGTGCTTCTGATGCTCTTCTTCCAGTTCCTTAATGTAGGCGTCCCGCTTTTTCGGATTGAGCAGGCTGTTGCAAACTCCAGTCACCAGCGAGGCATCGCCCACACGCACAACCGGCTGGTTGTAATGCGGCGCAATCTTGATCGCCGTATGCGCGGAGCTGGTCGTGGCACCACCGATGAGCAAGGGCTGTTTAAAGCCGCGCTTGGTCATCTCCTGCGCGTTGAAAATCATTTCATCGAGGGACGGTGTGATCAGCCCGGACATACCGATGATGTCGGCGCCCCACTCCTCGGCTTCCTTTAGAATGGTGTCGCAGTCGACCATCACCCCGAGGTCCTTGACCTCGTAGTTGTTGCACGCGAGCACCACGCCGACGATGTTTTTGCCGATGTCGTGCACATCGCCCTTTACCGTAGCGATGAGGAATTTGCCCGCTCCGGATTTTTCAGCAGCGCCGCCTGCGGCTTCGCGCTGGCGCTTTTCCTCCTCCATGTAGGGCATGAGATAGGCCACCGCTTTTTTCATCACCCGGGCGCTTTTCACCACCTGCGGCAGGAACATTTTGCCAGCTCCAAAGAGATCGCCAACAACCTTCATGCCATCCATCAGTGGCCCTTCGATCACCTCCAGCGGCTTGCTGTACTTTTGGCGCGCCTCTTCAGTGTCGGCATCGACATGCGTGGTGATGCCCTTAACGAGCGCATGGCTCAGCCGCTCTTCGACCGTGCCTTTACGCCAGTCGTCTTTTACGTCAGCCGTTTTTTTTTGAGCGGCTGGAACCGCGCCTGCGCCGCCCTGCAAAAACTTCTCGATGACCTCGGGATTCTTCTCTGCGTTGGCGCGCTCAAAGAGCTCACGCAGCGTATTCATGCCCTGAATCATGGCTGCATTGATACGCTCTTCCGGCGTGCCAGCGCCCACGGTGATCGTGCCGTCCTTCACCTTTTCCGCATACTCGATGATGCGCTCAGTGGCGTCGGGGTCACGATTCAGCAAAACGTCCTCGACCATTTTTTTCATGGTCGCATCCATCTCGTCGTAGTTCATCAACAGGCTCGGATTGACGATCGCCATGTCGAGCCCAGCCGCACAAGCATGATGCAGGAACGCCGCGTGCATCGCTTCGCGGACCGGATTGTTGCCACGGAAGGAGAACGAAATGTTCGACAGGCCACCACTGGTGCGCGCACCGGGGCACTTTTGCTTCACTTCACGAACGGCTTCAATGAAGTCCACCGCGTAGTTGTTGTGCTCCTCCATGCCAGTCGCGACCGTCAGGATATTGAGGTCGAAAATGATGTCCTGCGGATCCATACCAACCTCGTTAACGAGGATATCGTAGGAGCGCTTGGCGATCTTCACCTTGTCCGCCTGATTATCGGCCTGGCCGGTTTCGTCGAAGGCCATGACGATGACCGCGGCACCGTAGCGCATGATCTTTTTCGCCTGCGCCTTAAACTCTTCCTCGCCGCCTTTGAGGCTGATCGAGTTGACAATGCATTTGCCCTGTACGCACTTGAGACCAGCTTCGATGACGGACCACTTCGAGCTGTCGATCATGATCGGCACCTTGGCAATGTCGGGTTCCGATGCCACGAGGTTCAGGAAGCGGGTCATGCACTCCTCGCCGTCGAGCATGCCTTCATCGAAGTTGATGTCGATCACCTGAGCACCGGCATCCACCTGGCTCTGGGCAATGGCGAGCGCGGCATTAAAATCGTCGGCCTTGATGAGCTTTTTAAACTTCGGCGAACCGGTCACATTGGTGCGTTCGCCGACGTTGATGAACCCGCTCTTGTCGGTGATGTTCAGCGCCTGCAAACCGCTGAGGCGCAGCGCAGGCTCAAAGGTCGGCACCTTGCGCGGCGGCAGCGGGGAAAGTTCTTTAACAACAGCCGCGATGTGCCCCGGAGTCGTGCCGCAGCAGCCACCCACGAGATTCACGAGGCCCGCTTCGGCAAACTGCTTCACCGCGCTGCCGGTCGTTGCCGGAGTCTCGTCATAGCCCGTTGGCGCGAGCGGATTCGGCAAGCCGGCATTCGGGTAAACGTGCACGTAGCAATCGGCAACGGCGGACAACTCTTCGAGGAAAGGCTTCATCAGGTCCGCGCCAAGCGCGCAGTTCAGGCCAACGCAAAGCGGCTTGGCGTGGCGGATTGAATTCCAGCACGCTTCAACGGTTTGGCCGGACAAAGTGCGGCCGGACTTATCGGTAATCGTCACCGACACGATGACCGGAATGCGCTCAGGCAAGGTATCCTGCAAATCGGCAATCGCGTGCAACGCGGCCTTCAGGTTCAGGGTGTCAAAAGTCGTCTCCGGCAACAGCAGATCCACGCCGCCTTCGATCAGTTGCTCGGCCTGCTCGTAGTAGGCCTTGTAGAGCTCGTCGTAGCTGGTCGCACGGTATTCCGGGCGGTTGACGTCCGGCGAGAGCGATGCAGTGCGATTCGTCGGCCCCATGGCACCAGCCACAAAAGTCGGGCGGCCTTCTTTTTCGGAAATTTCGTCGGCGACCTTGCGCGCGAGCTTGGCGGACTCGACGTTGATGTCGCGCACACGGGACTCGAGCTTGTAGTCGGCCTGGGCGATCGTCGTGCCGCTAAAGGTGTTCGTCTCAATGATGTCCGCGCCGGCCTCGAAAAACTGGCGGTGGATTTCACTGATAATATCCGGGCGCGTAAAGCTGAGCAGGTCGTTGTTGCCCTTCAGGTCGCCCGGAGCATCGGCCAGGGAGTCATCTCGGAAATCTTTTTCTTCCAGCTTGTACTGCTGGATCATGGTTCCCATTGCGCCATCGAGAAACACGATGCGCTCGGCGAGCAGATCAGCGAGCTGCTGGCCCTTCTTAGTAAATGGTTTTGGCTGCACTTTTTCGGACATAATCTAAACGCATCAAAATATTCGGATGATTTGATGCGTTGCAAGCATCAATTGCGATTGCCTGCCGGAAAAACACCCTGCATAACGTGACTTTTCAAAACGTGGACACCATCAAACAACATTTTCCCGACCTGACTGACGAAACCTGGAGCCGCCTAACAGAATGGGCCGCGCTGATGCGTGATTGGAACGCTAAGATTAACCTCGTTTCGCGCAAAGACATTGAGCGCCTGGAGGAAAAACACCTCGCGCATTGTCTGGTCGTTACCCGCGTGCTCAAGCTAATGGGTGGCGCGCGCGTGATCGATGTTGGCACCGGTGGGGGTCTGCCGGGCTTGGTCATGGCCATCTGTTATCCGCAGGCGCACTTCACACTGGTGGACTCCGTGGGCAAGAAAATCATGGTCGTTGAAGACATCGCCAAGCAACTGGGCCTGGAAAATGTCGAGGTCCGCAATTGCCGCGCGGAGGCCATTAAGCGCGAGTTCGATTTCATTACCGGCCGCGCGGTCAAGGAGCTGCCCCAGTTCTGCGGCTGGATCAAAAAGCTCGGCCGCCGTGGCAAAAAGCATTCGCTGGAAAACGGCCTCGTTTACTGGAAAGGCGGCGAATATGCCGACGAGGTCGCGAAGCTGAAAATCAAGCCGCGGCATGTGTGGCCCATCAGCGATTTCTTGCCTGGCGAGGAATTTGAGGGAAAATACCTGCTGCATTTCCTGGCGCAGGACCTCCAAAACGCAAAAACGATTACCTAGGCAGTGGTTCACGCTTTGTCGTCCAGTCGGTAAAGCGTCATTATTGGGTCTGCTTAACCCGCCATTAAGCAACCGCCTGATAAGATCTCCACTGTCATGAAAATCACATTTGCCGCCTCCCTGCTGGCAGCGTTGGTTGCGCCCATCCTGGGCCAAGCTGCGTTGACCATGTCCATTGATAATGCTGCCAAAACCATCACTTTCGGGAACACGTCCGACTCAGGCACCCCGACTGGGCCAACAGGTGCTCTGGCCTATTGGCAACTCGACGCCGTCTACGCCACTGCCACGGGCAATACGCTCGACATCTCCGATGCCCTCCTCACCGATGGCACGCCAGCGGGCAACGCTGAGGTGGACCTTAATGCGACTGGAACACAATACTTGGCATTGTCTGTCTTCGAGGGAACGCCTTACACGGACATCTCCGGCACTGGCGTAGCCGTGTCCTACAGCAGCTTGGATCCTGCGCTACAGGCTGGTCTGGAAAACCTGGCTGCGAGCAATGCTATCATGCCGCTTGAGTTGGGTAGCGGCTTTGCCGATGTCACTATGAACTTGGTGCCGGAACCAAGTATCTATGCCGGCCTAATCGCGTTTGGCACGTTATCTCTGGTGGTTTATTGGCGACGTCGCCACAAGCGTATGCATTACTGGGATTGACCCAAGGTCGGGCGGTGTTTGCTCTGTCTTCATGCAAGCCAATCAGGAAATGTATGACCGCTTCGGTGTCGCCTACCATGCCAAGCGCGGGCGCGAACAAGACAGCGCCTGGAACCGCTATCTCGACCAGCCTATGATCGAGGCGCTGCTCGCGGGGATTACCCCGTGCAAAGTCGCGGACCTCGGCTGCGGCAGCGGCCTGCTTTCCCGCTGGCTTAAAGATCGCGGTTTCGATGTGACTGGAGCCGACTTTTCCCAATCGCTGGTTGATATCGCCCGCGGGGAAAACCCCGACATCGGATTCTGCGTGGCCGATATCAAATCGACGCCCTACCCCGCAGACTCCTTTGCGCTGATCGTGAGCGCGCTCGTCGTCCATTACGAGCAGGATCTCGCACCGGTGTTCGCGGAAATCGCGCGTATTCTTCAGCCTGGCGGCCAACTGGTTTTCTCGATGCATCACCCACTGGACGAAGTCACCAGCATGGGCACGCGCATAGACGACGGGCGCAAGGTCAGACCCTATTTTCACAACGACCCTTATCAATTTCAAATGGCGGGCATGGACCTAACCGCTTATCACCACACCTTCGAAAATATTGCGCAGGCGCTTTTCGCCAACGGCTTTGTCATCGAGGATCTCCGCGAGGCCCGCATGATTGAAGCAGCCAAGGAGAAGTTTCCAGAGTATTACGAGCGAACCAATCAATACCCGAGCTTTGTGGGCTTTCGCGCCAGCCTCCGGCTGGACCGTTAGATTTGCACATCGTGCAAATGCCAATCAACGAGGCTGGCACTTGGAGACCGCTCACCACAATTTGCACAGGGCGCAAACTAACAGTCCAGCAAGATGCTGTCGGCTTGTCTGGAGACTGCGCCCTACCCTTAGACTATTGAAACAACGAATTTTGCCCGCCGGGATTCTCCGGTTTGAGGCCGATGGTGGTCCAGGCCTTGGGGGTTAGCACGCGGCCTTGCGGGGTGCGGGCGATGTAGCCCTCTTGGATTAAGTACGGCTCGTGGACTTCCTCCACAGTGTGCTGCTCCTCGCCAACGGCGACCGCCACCGTGCCAAGGCCGACCGGACCGCCACGGTAGTTCTCCGCCATGAGACGGAGGATGCGCTTATCCATCTCATCCAGGCCGTTGGCGTCGATTTCGAGTAGCTCCAAGGCACTGGCAGCAACGGGGCCGGTAATCTCGCCGTCCGAGCGCTGCTGTGCATAGTCGCGGGCGAAGTTGATCAAATTGTTCGCGATGCGCGGTGTGCCCCGGGCCCGCCCAGCAACCTCGGTCGCACCAGCGTCGTTGATCGGCACATTGAGCAGCTTACAACTGCGTCGGACAATTTTCTCCAGCGTCGAGCGATCATAGTAATCGAGACGCGTCTGCAGGGTAAAGCGGCTACGCAGTGGCGCAGTGAGCAGGCCAGTGCGCGTCGTTGCGCCAACGAGCGTAAAGCGCGGGATCGACAAACGAACGCTGCGGGCGTTGGGCCCCTGGTCGATCATGATGTCGATCCGGTAGTCTTCCATCGCCGAGTAAAGATACTCCTCCACGCTTTTGGGGATGCGGTGAATTTCGTCGATGAAGAGGATGTCGCCCTCCTGCAAGCCGGTGAGGAGGCCAGCCAAATCACCCGCTTTGTCGATGACGGGGCCACTGGTCAGCTTCAGGTCGGCCTCCATTTCGTTGGCCAAAATGTGCGCGAGCGTCGTTTTGCCAAGCCCGGGCGGACCGTGCAGCAAAATGTGGTTCAACGGCTCACCGCGCGACTTGGCGGCCCCCACCATCACTTCGAGGCGCTCCTTGGTTTTGCCCTGCCCGCTAAAGTCCGCAAAGCTCAGCGGCCGTAGCGCTTTTTCCACGGCGGTCTCGGGTGCTTCGAGCACCTGGGCCAAGTAATCGGTTCCTTTTGCGTCGTCAGGCATGGTGGGCAGTTAAAGATATTCGCAGCGAAACGGAAGATTATTCCCCGACGGAGTTTGTCTCGTCTGGCACGTAGGGTTTGGCCGAAGCCAGGATACTTTTCACCGTGCTCCAGACGGCGGTGCTCCCCCTAAATTGGCCCATGAAAAGTGAGTCACCCGAGACAATATAATAATAACCGATGCAGTAAGTATCGCCGTCCTGCAAACTACGGATGGTGGCCATCGCCGCTTTGCCCGAAAACAGTTTGCCATCGATCGAGTGACGCGCCAACTCAATGACCTCTAACTGGCCTTCGTTGTCGACCGAGACTTGGCGGGGATAAAATTCCATGAATAGGTTGAGCTGTAGCTGTGCGGACTCCACGCTGTTGGATAATACACCAGTAATCGGCTGCAGCCAAATGGCGGCCTTTTCAGCTTGTTGGCTGACCAGGGTGTAATAACCGCCATCCTCCGGGTCGTAATTCAGCTCCCAGCCTTCAGGTAGCGCAAACTCAATGGCCTGTTCGGTGTCGTCCGGCCGTTCCTTTTTAATGAAACCAGGGGCCAGATCGGAGAAATCCACCGCCGCATCGACCATCGTGGGCACCCGGTTTCGGTAAAAAACGCGCGCTGAATCCGGCACATTGACGGCGAGTATTTTCTCATCGGTCCAACTAAAATCTGGAATCGGCTGATCCAAAATCGCGACATTGCCATTGGTCAGCAATGCGTTGGCGCCCTCGGGCAAGATGGATAGATGGTAAGTGAGCCGGTCGCGCCAGCCGGTGCGCGAAAAGAACGTCGCTTTCAGGCCAGCTCCGTTGGACTTCTCCGCGAGTAAAGCACCCTCACCTAGCGTGTTCCACGCCGAACGTTCCACTAACTCCAGCATACGCTGGACCTCTGGCCAATCCTCCCGGGGCCCATTATATTTGCCCGTGATGAACTGATGGCCGTCCGTCAGGTAGAAAGAAACGCTGCCCTTGGATGTATCGTTCGAGAACT
This sequence comes from Cerasicoccus sp. TK19100, assembly GCF_027257155.1. Classification (NCBI taxonomy): domain Bacteria; kingdom Pseudomonadati; phylum Verrucomicrobiota; class Opitutia; order Puniceicoccales; family Cerasicoccaceae; genus Cerasicoccus; species Cerasicoccus fimbriatus. The sequence continues at coordinate 743,016 of NZ_JAPWDU010000001.1, read as the reverse complement.
CCCCAAATGAGTTTCCACGAAACTTAGCACCATCGATTTCCCAGTTCACGGGATCGTCCGCCAGGACAGTCATTTCAGCCGAAAGCTGTTCCTCGTTGAGGTCGAGGTTCCGCTCTACCTTGAGCAACAGGTCAGCCGAGCCGTCCAGTTTTTTGATTTCGAAATAATCGGCCAAACCGCCGAATAGCTCTGCCTCCCACCCTTCGGGCACCTCAAACGCGAGCGACCAATCCTCCGGCGTGTTGACTGCCGGGCTGGAAGTCGGCAGTCCGTAGACGAGCAGTGCCAAGAGCATGCAGCGCAACTGCATCAGCCATCCAAACGGCAACGATTTGCCAATCAGGCTACCCATCCGCAGACAAGTCCTTGGGCATCTCTTCCTGCTTGAGTCGCTCCACATCGGCCCCGAGCGCCTGCAATTTTTTCTCAAAGGATTCGTAGCCGCGGTCGAGGTGGTAAATACGCTGCACCCACGTCTCGCCGTGTGCGGAAAGCGCCGCGAGAATCAGCGCCGCGCTAGCACGCAAATCACTGGCCATCACGGGAGCGCCGGAGAGCGGGTTGCGGCGGCCCTTAACGATGGCGCTGGCCCCTTCGATCGCGATGTCGGCCCCCATCCGCTGCAGCTCCGGCACGTGCATGAAGCGGTTCGGGTAAACGCGCTCGGTGATGATCGACAAGCCCGGCGTCACCGCCATCAGGGTGCTCATCTGGGCCTGCAAATCCGTCGGGAAGCCAGGATGCGGCAGCGTAATGATGTCCACCGGCGACAGCGTGCCCGGTGTGCCTTTGATACGGATACGTCCACCGAGCTCGATGGAGAAATTCGCCCCCGCCTCTTCCAGCTTGTCGAGCAGCGCGGAGAGGTCTTCGGCATGCGCGCCGTTTACGGTAATATCCGCATCCAGCATGGCACCGGCAATCAGGTAAGTGCCGGCCTCGATACGGTCATCGATCACGCGGTAGGTCGTGCCGTGAAGCTTGTCCACGCCTTCGATCGTGAGGCAATGGCTGCCAACGCCTTTGATTTTGGCCCCCATGGACAGCAGCATCTTGCACAAGTCCACGACCTCGGGCTCACACGCGGCGGACTCGATGCGCGTAATGCCGGGCGTGAGCACAGCTGCCATCAAAATATTGGCCGTGCCGGTAACCGTGCTACCATGGCGGCCACCCAGGAAGACATGCCCTCCCCGCGCTCGCTTGGCGTTAACGTGGACATAGCCGGCGCGCACGTCCACATCGCAATTCAGCTTGCTCAGCCCCTTCAGGTGCAAGTCAATCGGACGCGGTCCGATCACGCAACCACCCGGCAGCGAGACCTCGGCCTTCTTCAACCGTGCGACCAAGGGACCCAGCAAGCACACGCTGGCGCGCATGCGGCGAACGAGCTCATACGGCGCGCGGTGGGTGATGTCTGCCGCCGTAATGCGCCAGGTATTTTTGTCCGGCCTCTCAACCTTCGCACCGAGATTTTCAATAATCTCCGCCATGAAGCGCAGGTCGGAAAGGTTCGGCACGTTCTCAATGACGCAGGTTTCTCCGGTCAACAATGTAGCGGCAAAAATTGGTAGGCAGGCATTTTTGGCACCGCTCACGGTCACCTCGCCACGTAGGGGGCGCCCCCCGTTAATCTTAAAAACATCCATGGGTAAAAACAGCAGTCGGCGCGGTCATCGCACCAATCTTCCCGCTATCGAAAAACAAGCCCGCCACGGGTTCAATGACTTAAATTCGCTGAGCCAAAAAAAGCGCCATCCCCAACTGAGGATGACGCTGAAAGTTTCGCTGAAGAGAGCTCAGGACTCCTGAGCGGACGGCTGGTTATCGCGCCCGCCCTGGCGATTTCCACCGCGACGATTCTTGCCGCCGCGCTTACCGCGACGACGCTTGGGGCGATCCCCATCCTGGCCCTTGGGTCCGTTACCACCCTGACCGCGATTCTGACCACCGCCCTGGCGGTTGCCCTGACCACGGTTCTGGCCGCCTTTGCCACGGTTTTGGCCACTCTTGCCGCGCGGACGATCGTCGTTGCGAGATTGGGCCTTGTCCTTGGGCTGCTCCTTCGGCTTTTCCGGCGTGGCCGGCGCACCAAAGAGCGAGCTGAAGAACTTTTTGACCGCGCCCATAAAGCCAGTCGGCTCCGGAGCGGCCTTGGCCTTTGGCTGCGGCTTGCTCTGTTGAGCTGCCTGCCGGGGCTTGGCTGCCTGCGGTTGGTCTTGCTTCGGCTGAGGCTGGCGATCTGGCTTTTGGCCGTCCTGCTGCTGGGCATCACCGTCGGTCCTTTTCTTGCTCCGGCGGCGGCGCTTGCGCTTGGGCTTGGTCGCCTCGTCGGAGGATTCACCGTCCGCGGGCTTGGCCTTGGCGGCTTCGTCCGTGGTGCTCTCAGGCTTGTCAGCCTTAGGTTTCTCAGTCTCGCGATCACGACGCGGCTTGCGCTCAGGCTTACCTTCGGCAAAGCGGCCACTCAGCTTCTCTTTAAAAGCCTCCGGTGTCTCCACCAAGCCGGGATGGCCGGCGGGCAGCTTGGACTTTTCGCCAGCGGTTTCCGGGCGGTTGCGCTTGCGACCGGGGCCGTATTTGGCCAGCGACTCGCGGTTCTGCAACAGCGCGGGGCCGGGATTCGGCAAATCGCTGTCGTCAATACGCTGAGGCTTGGGGGCCTCGGCAGCGGGTTCTTCCTTGGTGGGTTCGGCATCCGCCGCAGTTGCCTCAACAGAGGCTTCGGCGACGGGTTCCGGGGCGGCTTCTTCAGCCGCGATGTCGAAGCCGGACATGTCAAACTCGTCCACGGATTCTTCCGCGAGGACGTTTTTATCGGCTTCAGCCGTTTGGGAGGCTGCTTTTTCCGGAGCTTTCTTCGGTTCCTCGATGGGTTCCGGCTCGGGTTCTTTGGCGAGGTCACCCCAAGATAGGGCTTCCTGACCAAGGCCTGCCTTGGCTTGTTCTTCGGCGGCGTCCTTTTTCTCAGACGCATCTTCACCGGGACGAAAATGATCGTCCTCTCGCGCCTTAGGCTGCGAATTAGTGTGTTCGAATGAAGGCATACTTCGTTTTTGGTGTTGTGCAATGGCCGGCCGCCGTGAGTCGTTAATTAAGAGGCGCCGGGCCAAATTCGGGGTGGGAAGCCAATGGCTGTAGGCGGATATTCCATCCGACGTCCCGAAAAGACTCCTGTGATAGGCTTTCACTAAAATCATTCAAGCAAAAACACCGGGGTGCCACAGATGTCATCGGGCATATTGCAATGAACTTCGATCAATCAACGAATAAATGAGACCGCGCCAAGCAGCAGAAGTTCCTCATCCTGCGGGAGTAGCGCGTTTTTGGGCTAGACCTGTCAGCGTTAGAGACTAGAGTGCCAGCATATGACCGTGTCTCCAAATATTTTGGACTACATTAATCGTCTCGCTACATGAAGCTGAACGACCATCCGTTTTTCCGAAATTCTGATCAGGAGAGTGTCATGCAACTGGTTGACCAGGCTGACGTCGACCACTACTCCGACGGGGAAGTGATTTTCCTCGAAGGCAGCCCATCTGATAGCCTCTGCCTGGTCTTAGACGGTGTCGTGACCTTTGCCGCCGAAACGCCAGACAAGCAGCGCCGTGTAATTTCCACCACCAAACAAGGTAACTTTTTCGGCGAGATTGGCATCTTTACCGGCGCTCCACGGTCCCTCAGCGCCATTGCGCAGGGCAACGTCAGCATTGCCAAAGTATACCGCGAGGACCTGTTAACCTTTATCAAAAGAACCCCGGGCCCGATCGAGCAAATCCTGGGCAGCATCGTCAACCACCTACACCAGACGACACGTCACTACCTCGACGACATGCTCCAGCAGGAGAAAATGAGCCTCGTCGGCACGATGGTTAACAGCATCATCCACGACTTTAAGAACCCGTTCACGCTGATTGGCCTCGGCGCACAGATGATCCAAAATCGCCACGGAGAAGACCAAAAAACGATCAAGATCTGCAACAATATCACGGCCCAGGTCGACCGCATGGTGGAAATGGCCAACGAGCTTTCTGAATTCTCCCGGGGTGAGCAAAAGCTCTTCATCGAGACCGTCCAGCTCGATGCGCTGATCGCGAAATTCAAAGATCTCAACGAGCCCTCATTCGCCAAGGACAACTTGAAGATCGAGCTCGACGTCACCAGCGCGGATTTCGAGGGTGAACAAAACAAACTCCTGCGTGTGTTGCAAAACATCGTGGGCAACGCGGTGGACGCCCTCACCGATCAGCCGGATGGCTCCATAAAAATCAAGGCCGGCCCGGAAGGAGACTTTATTCTAATCACCATTACCGACAACGGTGGCGGTATTCCTGAGCAAATTCGCAACACCTTCTGGACGCCATTTGTCACTTATGGCAAAAGCCGCGGCACAGGCCTGGGCTCGGCTATCGCCCGATCCATCGTCGAAGCGCATCACGGCAAAATCGGATTTGAAACGGAAACCGGCAAAGGCACGACCTTCATCATCAGCCTGCCCCGCAAACAACCGGCAGCAAAATCCGAGGCATAACCGAGCGCCTTTTGAGTTGAAGCCGCCGACGCCATGGCAAATCATATTCGACGATGACTCGCACTATTCTGCTTAGTTGGTTGGCGCTCGCCCTTCTGGCATTTTCCGGTTGCGGCGATCAGAAGAAAGAGGAGACGGTCAAAGTCGGCATCCTCCATTCTTCGACGGGCACCATGGCCAACTCCGAGAAGCCCGTCATCGACGCGGTTCAACTCGCCATCAATGAAATCAACGACAGTAACTACCTGCCCGGTATCCGCCTGGAACCCGTTGTGCGCGATGGCCAATCCAAGGAGCGTGTCTTTGCCAAACAAGCTGAAGATTTACTGAACGATGAAAACGTGGCCGTCATTTTTGGCGGTTGGACATCTGCCAGCCGCAAGGCGATGATTCCCGTTCTGGAAAAGAACGATGGTTTGCTCTTCTACCCGGTGCAATACGAAGGGGCCGAAAGCTCACCGAATGTCGTCTACCTCGGAGCCGCGCCCAATCAGCAGATCATTCCCGCCGTTTATTGGGCGATGAAGGACAAAGGCGCGAACCGCTTTTACCTCGTCGGTTCAGATTATGTTTTCCCTCGCACGGCCAACGAAGTGATCAAAGACCAAGTCCGCGCGCTCGGCGGGGAGATCGTCGGTGAGCGCTATCTGCAACTCGGCTCCGAAGACACCGACGAGGTCGCCCAGGAAATCCTCGATATGAAGCCGGACTTCATCCTCAACACGATCAACGGCGACACCAATGGCGCGTTTATCCACTCTCTGCGTGAAGCCGGGATCACCAGCGATGCCATTCCGACGATCTCATTTAGCATCGATGAGAACATGCTCGATCGCATGGGCGTCCGCAAGCGCTTGCTCGAGGGCGACTATGCCGCATCGAATTACCTCCAGTCCATCCCGACTCGCGAAAACCGCGCCTTCGTAAAAAAGTACCAGAACGCCTACGGCAAAGACGCCACCACTACGGATGCGATTGTCGCGGCCTACAGCGGCGTTTACCTCTGGGCCGAGGCGGTGAAACACGCCAGCGAAAACAAGGACGTTATCCCGGTCGAAGCAACTTCCGCTAAAGCCGTCCGTGAGCACATCGGCAACCGCAGTTTCCAGTCCCCCGGCGGCATGGTATTTATCGATCCGCAAAACCAGCACCTTTACAAGACTGCCCGCATTGGCCGAATCACCAATGAGGGCCAGTTCGAAATCGAATGGGAAAGCGACGCCCCCGTGCGCCCTGCCCCCTACCCGATGTTTCGCCCCATGGAAGCCTGGGATGAATATCTGGCCATGCTCAAGCAAGGCTGGAATGGAGAATGGAGCGCACCTGCCCAATGAGCGATCACCCCAGCCACACCCTGCTGACGCAACGCCGCTCGGCCAACAACGCCAAGAGCGCGGACGAATCGGCAAAGAAGCCGCTGACTGGCCGTCGTTTGTTCCGGCAGATCATGATCTACTTCATCACGATCGCGATGGCACCGCTAATCATCGTCAGCGTGGTGCAATACATGGCCGCGCGAGAGGCTTTGCTCGAAACCGAAGGCTCATACCTGAAAGCCATTTCCAGCCTCCAGCTTGAGGAAATTCGCAACTATTTGGAGGAGGTTGAGAACATCGTAGGCCTCGTCGCCGACAGCCCAGCCGTGCAATACAGCCTGCTTTACCTGGGCGAAGTCACCAAAGATGACCTGCCTGGCATTGAAGAAAATGCCACATATCTGGAAGTTTCGGAGTTTGCCCGCCCCATCGTGCGAGATCTTCGCATCAAGCTGGGCTTCAAGCAAATCCTGCTGATCAACAACCAGGGCGTCGTTGTTTACAGTAACCCCGCCCTGCCCGTCGAAAACCGCGATCTGCGCAGCCCGGAAAACATCGATAACCAGCTCGCCAAGTCTTTTGAAAGTTCCATTCGCTTGATGAGCCCCCAAGCTGGCGACTACGATATTTTTCCACCGACCAACGAACCCGCACTATTCATTACCAGCCCGGTTTTCGAAGACGGTATTCTGCTGGGTGCCGTGGCCCTCGTGCCGGAGAACGAGAAGCTGCTCTCCGTGATCGAAGACACGACCGGGCTCGGTGAAACCGGCGAAGTGATGTTTCTGGCGCAGCGTGGGGACAGTATTGTCGCGCTCAATAAACTGCGCACTGAAGACACGGCGGCCTTTACCAAAATAACGGATTTCGATCCCCCCAAGGGCCAGCCGCTGAACCCGTCTCAACGCGCAGTTCGCGGCATGAGTGGTGGCGCGCTGGATGTCGACTACCGCGACAAGGAAGTCGTCGCAATCTGGGATTATTTGCCGAATCTCCGCCTTGGCCTCGTGCTCAAAATCGACCGCGATGAAGTTTTTGGGCCGGTTAATGATCTCTTGCAGGCCTCCATGCTCGTGGCGGGCATCACCCTGCTGGTGGTGTTTATCGCCGCGATCCTCATGTCGCGCGGCATCACTCAACCGATCGCCAGCCTGACTGATGCCGCCAATCGCCTCGCCCAAGGTGACCTGACAGCGGACATTCGTTGCAAGGCACGCAACGAAATCGGCCAACTTTCGGCTGCCGCACAAACCATGTCCGCCAATTTGAAGTCACTGGTCAGCAAGGTGAAGGTGACCGCAGAAGAGATTAGCAGCACCTCTTCGCACCTTAATTCATCGGCCTCCCAGCAGGTAACCGCCGCCGAACAAACGGGCACCGCCTCGGTCGAGGTTAATGCGACCGCGAAAGAAATTTCCACAACTTCACGCGAGCTCGCGCAGACAATGAAGCAGGTAAACGAAGTCACGCTGAGCACCGCACTCAAGGCCGAGGCTGGTCTCGATGTGCTGACCGCGCTCCAAGCGTCAATGAAAGAGCTTGGGGCGGCCAATGACGACGTATCCGAGCAGCTCAACCTGATCAACCAGCGCGCCTACGCAATTACCAGTGTCATCGCCACGATGACCAAAGTGGCTGACCAGACCAACCTGCTTTCGCTCAACGCCTCAATCGAGGCCAAAAAAGCCGGTGTGCACGGTCGCGGTTTCTCCGTGGTTGCGACTGAAATTCGACGCCTAGCCGACCAGGCAGCATCCTCCACTTTGGAAATCGAGCAAAGTGTGCAGGACATGCTCACCGCCGTGCAAACGGGGGTCAAAAATATGGGTGTGTTCTCCAATAAAGTGGACAACAGCGTCAGCGAGATTATCGACATCAGCAGCCGCCTGACTGACGTTATTCAACAAGTCCAAGGCCTGCCCCCGCGCTTCGACATGATCTTGGAAGGCATGGAAAGCCAAGCCGAAGGTGCCAGCCAGATCAACGTCGCCATGGGCCAGCTCAGCTCCTCCGCCCAGCAGACCGCCAACGCCGTCCGCGAAACCAACCGCATGATCATGAACCTCAAGCGCAGCGCCGACGTCCTGCGCTCCGAGATCACGCGGTTTCAGACGTAGGACGGTGTGGAAGTGTCCATAGACAGACCTCGGTATGGACGCAAATGGAGTTCCGATACAGCACCAACCATTGAGGCATTGACTAAAAGCCTACTAAAAGGAACGCTCCGAGTTTTAAACCCATGATTCTTAGAGTAACCCAATTTGGCGAGCCGATCCTGCGGGAGAAAGGTGCGCCCGTCACCGAGTTTGATGCCGAGCTGAAGAAGCTCGCGCAGGACATGCTTGATACCATGTATGACGAGGAAGGCATCGGCCTGGCCGCGCAGCAAGTCGATGTGGCCAAGCAGATTTTCGTCATGGACTTGCAGCTCGGCGACCGACCGGTGGAATTTTTCTACGAGCTCGATGGCAAGACGCCGCCATTGGATCTCATCATGCCGATGGTAGTCGTAAACCCGCAAATCGTCACCAAGGAGCCGTCGGCCCCCTACGAAGAAGGCTGCCTCTCCTTCCCCGGTGTTCGCGGCGACGTCGTGCGCGACACCTACGTGGAAATGAAATTTCAGGACGTCGAAGGCAACCATCACGAGGTTAAGTGCGATGGTATTTTCGCTCGCGTGATTCTCCATGAAAACGACCACCTCAACGGCGTGCTCTTCATCGACCACATGACGCCGCAAACGCTTCGCCCGCTGCAAACACGCATTAAGAAGCTGAAGCGGTCCACCCGCGACTGGCTCAAAAAATACGGTTAGGCCAATCGCGGATTTCGCACCCGGTTATTGACGAATCCACGAAAATATAACAATAATTATGCATGGCCACGCCACTGCATGAGAAGTCCTCACTGGACGAAATTCGCACCCGGTTCGATGCTGATGTCGAGCGTTTCTCCAATTTGGAAACCGGCCAGGCCGCGACTATTGACGCGCCCCTGGCGATGGACCTCATCACGCAGGCCGCTATCGCCGCTACGCCCACCATTCGCCGCGTGCTCGACATTGGCTGCGGTGCGGCGAACAACACCATCAAGCTCCGCCGCGAATACGGCCAGGACTTTGATTGCGACATCTGCGACCTATCCTTGCCGATGCTGGAGCGTGCCGAGGAGCGCATTTCCGCCGAAAACGCTGGCCTGATCACCGTTTATCAGGGTGACTTCCGCGACATCGCCTTTCCCACGAACTCATTCGATGTCGTTATCGCCGCCGCCGTGCTTCACCATTTGCGCGATGATGACGACTGGGCGGCGGCCTTTGAAATGATTTTTCACCTGCTTCGCCCCGGCGGCTCATTTTGGATTACCGACCTCGTTGCCCATGAGTCTGGCAGCGTGCACGCGCTGATGTGGAACCGCTATGGCCAATATTTAAGTGAGCTCGGTGGCTCCGAATACGCGGAAAAAGTCTTTGCCTACATCGATAAGGAAGACTCCCCGCGCTCGGTCACTTTCCAGATTGAGCTCATGCACCGCGTGGGCTTCCGGCCAGTGGACATTTTGCATAAAAATTCCTGCTTTGCCGCCTTCGGGGGCATCAAACCGATCATCGGGCGATAGAGCGGCTGAAAATGCTCTAGCCAGTGCCCCCAATCAGGTAGCGCAGGCGCGTCTCGCGCCGCACCCCATGCTGAAGGTTGTTCTCTTCACCAGCGAAGGGACCACTCCTGTGGGGTGCGGCGCGAGACGCGCCTGCGCTACCTCAAAAGTGCGTTGCTCGGCACCTCTTCGCTACCTAAAAGTGCGACACGCGGCACCGATGCCCTACCTGTAAAGTTGCGCCAATGCAGCCCGCGACCGCCGCCTTACATCCATTCCTGGAAAAAACGATAGGTGTGGTCGGACCAGTGCGGCAGGCCTTCGTGTCCATGGTCGTGGTAGATCAAGTGACGCTTGCTGGAGTGGATATTATTATATGCCGCGAACTGGGTGGATGGCGGGCAGATTTTGTCCATCAGCGTGATCGCCATCAGCACGTCGCCCTTGATGCGCGGGGCGAGGTTCTTGACATCGATATAGCCAAGCCAATTGAAAATTTCCTCCTCACGCTCATGCAGTGGATCGATTTGGCGGAAAAATGCGCGCAGCTCTTCGTAGGCGTTTTCGGCAAGGTCCATCTGCCAAACACGCAGGTAGTCGGACAAAAAGGGAAACTGCGAAACGACCTTCGCGATACGTGGCTCCAGCGCGGCACAAGCCAACGCCAATGCCCCACCCTGGCTGCCGCCCTGGCTGGCCACGCGGCTGGCATCGACCTCTGGCATGTCCATCACGAGGCCCGCCATTTGCGCGGTATCGAGAAAGATCGAGCGGAATGCCAAGTCCTTCGGTCCATTGCGAAGGCCGCGAATAATGTGCCCTTTGAAAGTGCTCAGGTTTGCGGAAACAATCTCTTGCGATTCACCGGCTTGACCGCGGCAATCCAAAGCCGCCATGACAAAGCCCGACGCCGCCATTGACAGTAACCCGGTCCATTCAGCGCTCCAGCCACTATAGCCGTGAAACTGGCAGATCGCCGGACAGCCACCCTTGGGAATGTGCTTCGGGATAACCAATTTCGCATGCACCCGGGCACCGCCGACGCCAGTCCAATACAGCTCGTAGCAATCAGCGAACGGCGTAGTAAAATCTGCGGCGACACGCTCTGGCTTGGCATCGACCGCGCGCATTTCATTGAGCGCCTCCTCCCAGTACGCGTCGAAATCAGACGGACATGGGTTTTGGCCCATGTAGGTTTTCAGTTTATCGAGCGGGTAATCGAATGCTGGCATAACAATTTATTAGGGTTCGATATCAAGCAGCTAGGCCCATCTATTCGCATGCCGCAAATCTTTTCGAGCACGGATTATTCCTCGGGCGCTGGTGGTTGCTCCAGTTGTATATTGGCGTCTTCGGCTTCGGGTAAATCCTTGGCAGTGGTCACGTGCAAGTCCTTAAATTTGCGCGCGGAAACGAGTACGCGCCGCTCAAACGACGACACCGCCTTGTTGTAGGAATTCGTCGCGCGGTCGAGCCCCTTCCGCATGTCGTCAAAGTGGCCTGCAAAGGTCGAGATGCGGTCGTAAAGCTCTTTGCCAAGCTCACTGATTTTCTTGGCTTCCTTGGCGATTTCCTCCTGCCGCCAACCGTAGTGAATTGCCTTCAGCAGCGCAATAAGCGTTGTCGGCGTGGCAAGGATCACGCGGTTTTCCGAACCGTATTCAATCAGCGTCGGGTCCTGCTCCAGTGCGGCGGAGAAGAATGTTTCGCCCGGCAGGAAGAGGACAACAAACTCCGGCGTCGACTCAAACTGGCTCCAATAGCGCTTTTCGCCAAGCTTCTTCAAGTGATCGCGGACTTGACGTGCGTGGTCGGCTAGGCGGCGACGTTGCTCGTCAACATTGTCCGCCTCCAGCGCCGTCAGGTAGGCATCGAGCGGGGCCTTGGAATCAACGATCACCTGACGACTGTTGGGCAAACGGATGACCATATCCGGGCGCAAACGACCTTCTTCGGTGTTGACGTTTTCCTGCTCAAAAAAGTCGCAGTAGTTAATCATGCCCGCCATCTCGACCGTTCGCCGCAACTGCATCTCGCCCCAACGACCACGGACCTGCGGCGCGCGCAGCGCCTTGACGAGGTTCGCCGTTTCCGACTGCAAGCTCTGCTGCGCGCTGAGCATGTGCTTGAGCTGCTCTTGCAAGCCCGAGTAGGCACCCTCGCGCTTTTTTTCGATCTCAGTGATGTTTAGGCGGACTTTTTCCAGCGACTCGCCAATGGGCTTTACCAACTGGTTGATCGCCTGCTGCCGCTTCTCCAGATCACCCTTGGCACCCTCCTGATAACGGCCCAGAGTTTGCGTTGCCGCCTTAATAAAGTCTTCACTATTCGCGCGCAGGGCGTCTGCCGACAGGCCTTTAAACGACTCCAGTAGCTGACGCTTCACCTCCTCGAAATTGCGCACCTGAGCCTCCAGTGATTGGCGTTCCTGCTGGCGCAGCGTCTCAATTTCGCGTAACTGCAAGGCCAAGTCGTTCGAATGCTGTGTGCGTTCGGCCACCTCTTTTTCCAACGCCCCGGCCCGGACCGTTAACTGCTCGACTTGCTGACGCGCCAAGGCCAGCTCGGTCGCGGCTTCGGATCGCGCCGTTTCTCGCGCCCCCTGAATCTGACGGCTAAGCATCAACCACGCGCCCCCGGCACCACCGGCGAGGCCCACTATAAAAATCACTATGCCCGTTATTGCATCCATGTTGGAACTTATGGCATTCTACCCCGTCCAAGCTTCCCGTGGCTGGCAACGATAAAGCAACCCAATGACCCGACGCATCCCCATTTTCCTGATAATTTTTCTCGCCGCTTTCAGCATGGTCGATCTCTCGGCCGCGCGTCCACGCGAAATCTGGGAGCGCTACACGGTCGTCTTCATTGGCGAGAAGCGCGACAATCCCGCCAACGGTGCCATAATGCATGGCGCACGCGCAGCAGCCGATGTCCTGGAACACCAGTACAAGCTGGAAATCACCATAACCGACCTGACACCGGTTACGCCGGACGGGCAAAAACAAGCGCTGCGCGACTCCTTCGTCGAGGGAGCCAAGGCGGTTATTATCGACATCGCCAATGCCGACGCGCTGTCCGAGGAACTGGATTTACTGAAGCGGCAGGGCGTTTACGTGATCACCATCGACAGCGAGGGACCGGCCGATTTCCACCTGGCAACCATCGAAAATGACAACCGCTTGCTCGGCATGCGCGCCTACGAAGCGGCAGCGGCCCTCCTTAAGCAAGGCGACGAAATCTCCGTGTTCGCTGGCGACCTCACCAACCCCATTAACCAAGAGCGCCTTGATGGCTTTCAGGACATGGCCGGACAAGTCGGCAAGCTCTCCATTGCAGAAGTTTACTCCGGAGAGGAAGATGTGAGTGAGGCGATAAATTTGATTCACCAAGTCCAGGCCGGCGACCGCGATGAAGCGCTCGATGGCTGGGTGTTTCTTGGCCCATGGCCGCTAATGAGTGCCACGCCTCTGCCCTGGGAACCAGGCAAGGAAGTCTGTGTTGCGATCGACGCACTGCCGCAGTCACTGGCTTATCTCGCGCAGGGCCAAGTCAATGCGCTAGTTACCCGATCGTACTTTGGCTGGGGAAAAAGCGCGATGGAGATCGCCATCAACGCCATACATTTGAAGGTAACTCCGGAGAAGGACACCTACCGCTTTGGCGGCGAAATCGTCACCCGTGAGCGGCTCGATGAGGTCGCTCAGGACTGGGCGATCTGGATGCAGTAGTATTTACCAAAGTCGTTATCCTTCAGGCTTGCATAGGCGGGGCTACAATTAATAGATTAATGCTGTAATTCGCATCAATCCCCCGATCGATCCCCCACGAAAATGCTTGTTTCCCGTTTACTGTCCGTGCTGGCCTTGCTGTTGGCGTGTCAATTAATCCAAGGAGCGATCTCGCTTGACGTCGCTGTGCAAACTGGCGCAACACCTGAGGTTAGTATCAGTTGGAACAGCCAAGGCAGCAACACAGTGAAGGTGCTCCGCCGTGACATTGATCTGGCCGGCATTGATACTTGGACAGAGCTGTCCGCCAACGCCAGCTCGCCGTTCGTCGATGACACCGTCGTCACTGGCAACACCTACGAATACACCGTGCGCTCGCTGACCACCAGCGGCAGCAACAACCGACTTGCCCATTTTGTGGCGACGATTGAAGCGCCGCTACGAGACACGCGCGGCGCGGTGTTGCTCGTGGTGGAAAACACCTGGGCGACCGAGCTCGCCGAAGAGCTTCGCCTGCTGGAATTAAATTTAACCGCCGATGGTTGGGAAGTCGAACGCCTGGACTGGGATCGCGAAGGAGCGGGCAACGGCGAAGCCCTGCGCACCGCCATTCAGGACGCGGTCGCGGCCAATCAGGAGATCAACAGCCTCTTCATCTTTGGGGCTGTGGAAATGGTTAAATCCGGCTATCTGGCACCCGATGGCCACGCCGCACATCCACACGAGACGGATCTTTTTTACGGCGACATCGACGGCCAATGGGACGACACGGCCGATAGCTCCATCTACACACCCGGCGACGGCATTTACGATGAAACTTATTACCCGTCCGAGATCGACCTTCGCACCGGCCGCGTGACCTTCCACAATATGGGTGCTTTCAAGAAGACCGAGGGCGAATACCTCCGCGATTACATCCACAAGGAACACGCCTACCGCAATCGGCACCGCAACGTGAGTTACCAGAACTATGTCGGCGACGAACATTACCTCTACGCCTCCAATGCCACACTGAAAGCCATGGTTGGCACGGGTAACTGGAACAGCTCGGGCAACCTTGACACCATCATCGGCGAGGAGTCCTACCTCGTCGCGTTCGGCAACCGCACCAGTAGCTGGGAGGCTGCGCGTGATGGTTTTCAAAAAGCTATTTTCACCGCCTGCTTCCGCAGCCACATCCAGGAATTCTGGAGTAGCAACAACAACATGCGCGGCATGCTTGCCCAGCCCGACTGGGGCTTGACGGCGCTCTGGGGCGGACGCCCGGCCTGGTATCTGCACAAGCTCGCCGCTGGTAGACCAATTGGCGAGTGCGTCATCGATACGCAGAACGACTTGCTCAATGCGCGCTACACCTCCAGCTACGATCCCGACACCGCGACATTTACCTACACCCAAGCGCGCGACTATGAGTTTCGCAGTGACGAACTGCCCACGCCGTATGTTTCCAATAACTTGATGGGCGACCCAACCGTCCGCGTAGCCCATGTCGAGCCCATCAGCAACCTCTCTATCACGCGCACCGACGCCGCCAATATCGAGCTCAGCTGGACCGCCTCCCCCGCTGCCGATCTTATTGGCTACCATGTTTATAAGAATGACACGCGCCTCGGCGTTTACTCGCGATTGACCACCACACCAATCACCGCGACGACTTACAGCGCCCCTGCGGCTGACGACACTGAAACGTGGTTTCAAGTTCGCGCCGTCGCCAATGTAACCGTGCCCACCGGCGTTTACGAAGAGCAAAGCCATGGTCGCTTCACCTTGGCCAAAGCCGACGGCTCGGTCAACACACCGCCCGTTGCGGACGACCTCATCGTGAGCGGCAAAATGAACACACCGCTGCTCATTGAGTTTGCCGGTAGCGACGCCGATGGCGACACGCTTACGCCCATCTTGGTCGACAACCCCGACAGCGGCCAAATTCGTTGGTGGGGCGGCAAAGCCTACTACGTTTCCAAGCGCGACGAAGGCGGAACCGAAACGGCAACTTTTATCCTGTTCGACGGGGTAACCGTCAGCGAACCGGCGACGATTACCTTCACCACCGATGCCATTGGCGACACCTTACTGGGCTGGGAATACCCGGACGGCACGACCTCCGCACAAAATCCGGTTTACGCTGCAAGCCACATGAGCAGCACCGCCATCGCCGGTGGGCCGGGCACCGATATTATTTCCAGCTGGCCCGGCAAAGACAGCTACACCTCACGTTCCATCGGCTCAACGCTCGATGAAAACAGCAACTATTTTACCTGGACCGTGACACCGGATTCCGGCTACCGCATGAACATCAGTCGGATCAATCTCGGCATTTGCGGCAACAGCGGAGATAATATTTTCTACGAGCTCCGCGCCAGCGCGGACGGCTTTGCGAGCCATGCAGTCGTCCCTCTGGAGCTGGGCAACGTCACCGGTCGCGGCTATGGCGACAATGCCGGCACACTCGACACTGCCGACGCCAGCGCGGTCGGGATCTTACAAAACCAGGACCAGCCGGTCGAATTTCGCCTGCATTTTTGGCATACCGGCGGTAGCTCTTCAGTCGGCGTAGGCAAACTGACCGATGTCGTTTACTACGACGCCATCGAAGACGTTTCCTTGCGCGGCTACATGACAACAGATTCCGGCACGCCAAGCATTATCGCTAGCGCGACATCGGTCGATGTTGCGGAAGAAGGCGAGGCCAGCATCGGCGTCAGCCTCTCGGCCCCACCAGCCTCCCCGATCACTCTGAGCGTGGCGCGTACCTCCGGTGATACCGACCTGAGCGTTTCCAGCGGTGCTTCGCTCGACTTCGACGGCAGCAATTGGAGCATTGCGCAAACAGTGACTTTTGCCGCCCCTACGATGCCGATATCTCCAGCGACAGCGCTGTCTTCGCCATCAGTGGTAGTGGCCTGGAAACGCTCAATTTAACCGTGAACGAGCTCGACACCGCGCAACCTCCAGTGGCGACGCCGGACAACTACACAGTCGTGGTCGATACCCAGCTTTTTATTGATGCGCCCGGCGTGCTCGGCAACGACACCGACGCCAACAACGAGCCGATTACCGCCGTATTGGTGCAAGACGTAGCTCACGGCAATCTCAGCCTCAACAGCGACGGCTCCTTCACCTACACACCCCAAAACGGCTTCGAGGGCACGGATAGCTTCACCTACTATGCGGATGACGGCTTGCAGCAATCACCCGCGACCACGGTTACCCTTGGCGTCGTCACCACCGCGCTCAAGGTGAACCAATTTGGCACAGTGATCGGTATTGTGCCGGAAGTTTATGTCGACGGTCAATTGTCCAACGGCACCCACACAGTCTATGGCTCGCGCACGATTGAGATTACCGGCAACGGCTGGTTCATGGTCGATTTGAGCAACGTCAACATCACCGCCGACACCGTGCTCTCGTTCGATTTCCAAAGTGAAACTGAGGCAGAAATTCAGGGCATCGGATTCGATAACGACCTGAGCGATCTGAACCCACAGCACACCGTCCAAATCTGGGGCACGCAAAATTGGGCTGACTTTAACTTGGATAACTACGGTGCCAGCTCTCCCACTGAAAAACACTACGAGGTTCCTGTCGGCAGTTACTTCACGGGGGACTTCCGCTACCTTATTTTTGTGCAGGATGACGATGCCAATGAAAACGCGGTTTCCCGCTACTCAAACGTGCGGCTGTATGTGCCCAGTGCCGGTACCATCTGGGCAGACGCCGTCGGCATTGACCCGCTAACAAGCGCTCCGATGGCTGCGGATTCCAACAACGACGGCAAGCCCAACTACTTCCACTTTGCCACGGCGACTGACCCGATGGGGCTCGGCGTAAACGAAGGCAAATCCGCCATGAGCGCCGAAGAAGAAGAGGCTGAATACCACCTGACCATCACCGTGCCCATCCGCCTAGGTGCGACTTTCAGCGGCACGCCACTAACCTCTGCTCCAATAGATGGCGTGATCTACACGATTCTTGGCGACAGCGACTTGGGTGCGCCATTCGGCGATATGTCCGTGGAAGAAGTCACCCCCGCCCTCACTTCCGGCCTGCCTGCGCTAGACGATCTGGACGACATCCCGGGTGCCGATTGGGAATACCGCACATTCCGACTAATTAACCCCGTGGCCGATAACGCGCCCGGCTTTATGTGGATTAGTGTAAAAGAAGCGCCATAGCGAATAGAGCCGATTGGTACCTCCAGCAAACAGGCAGCGTGTGCAACATGGTGCACATTTTATTGTGGGTCGGCAGTTGACTTGACCGCAATCGGCGCTCAACGTCGGCAAAGTTTTCCATTATGAAACGATCATTCCCCCTTATCGTTACGCTCTTGCTTGCCCATCAGGCATTCGCTCAAACCACCGGCGCCGCTGCGCCCGAAACCGAGGCCACCGGCTCTATTGACTGGGTCGCCGAGGTATTAAAAGGCGGCGCGACTTCGGTCGTGCTTCTGGTGGTTGGCTTCATTGGCATCATCTTTTTTATTGAGCGCCTGCTGGTCGTGCGTTCCGGAAATTTCATTCCGGGCAAGCTGGAAAAGGACATCAAAAAGTTTGCCGAACAGGCCGACTTCGAGTCCATCGAGCGCGTATGCCGCAAATCCAACAGCGTCCTCGGCGACATTGGCAAATACGTGGCCACGCACACGCACATCCCGTTTGAGATTCTCTCCTTCGGCGTCACCGACATGATTGGCCGCACCGTCAGCCGCCAGCACCAGCGCACCTATCCGCTGGCGGTGGTTGCCACGATCTCCCCACTGCTCGGTCTGCTGGGCACGATTATTGGCATGATTGAGTCATTCCAGAAAGTCGCACTTATGGGCGACACTGGCGACGCATCGGTGCTGGCGGACTCCATCGGTAAAGCGCTCATCACGACTGCGCTCGGCCTGATGATCGCCATCCCGGCACTGGCGAGCTATCACTTTTTCAAGTCCCGCATTAACAGCTACGGCATCCGGTTGGAAGAGCTCGTCGACACGCTGATGTCGCCCTGGCTCCACCCGGAAAATCAGGAAGAAACCAGCGAGGAATAAATGGCCCGGACGCCCACAGCGTTTACGCCCATCACCAAAGGCAACGTCTCTCGCGTCGCGACCATCCGTCGCTTGCGCAGCCGACGCCGTGGTGATTCCGAGATCGAGGTTGACCTGTCCCCATTGATCGATTGCGTGTTCCTGCTACTCATCTTTTTCCTCGTCACCACGATGCTGAAAAAGCTGGAAAAGCAGATCCCCGTGGTCTTGCCAGACTACACCGTCGCCCTCGCGCCTGTGGCCGAGAACGATGTGATCATTTACGCGATCACCAAAAACGGCGAGTTCCTGAAAGCCAACGAAGGCAAGCGCTCCATCCAAGGACTCAGCTACCGCCCAATTACTTCACTGGAGGAAGACTTGGCACTCGTCTCCACTGAGCAAGGCACGGATGTGGAGATCCGCATCGACGCCGAACGCGAAGTGCCCGTACAAACCGTCATCGATGCCCTGGACACCCTTGCGCTGCAGGGCTTTGAAAAAGTGGGAGTACGCCTGCGCCACCGTGAACGCGAGTTTTTCGAACTACGCGGAGGGGGTAATTAGCCATGCCACGCAACGTATATGAAGACGACGAAGATGTCGCGCTCAGCATGTCCCCGCTGATCGACTGCGTGTTCTTGCTGCTCATTTTCTTCCTCGTCACCACGATGCTGAAAAAAGACCTCCGCGAGGTGGAGCACCTGAATTTGCCCATCTCGCGCTCATCGCTCGAAGTGCCACCAGATGAATCGGTGCTCGCAATCGCGATCGATGCCGAGGGCGAAGTTTTCCTCGAAGGTGAGGCTACCACCATCGGCCAGCTCATCGACGAATTAAAGATAATCGAGGTCAACGACCCTGAGCGCCGCATCCGCTTGGATACCGACGAAAACACGCCCTTTTACCGCCTCGTAGAAGTCCTTGATGCGCTCAGCTTCCGCAACCTGCGCAACGTCGGCGTGCGCACTTATCACGAAAAATTCGACTAAGCATGGCCAATCCCCTTACCAGCCGCACGCCTTTGATGATCGCGTTTGTCATCGCAACGATTCTCGTGGGAGGCTTCGCCGTTGCACTGTTGGTCAACGAAGACTTACGGCGCTACACCATTGCCCAGATCGAAGAGATCACCAACGAAGACGGTGAAAAAGTTAAGCGCGTAAAAATCGAAAAGCCGGAGCCCAATGAAAAACAAGTCCGCGAAATTTCCCGCAATCAGGAGCGCAAAAAACGCGATGAGCTGAAAGAAAAAGCCAAGGAAATGCGCGAGACCATTTACGAAATCGAAGAGGTCGTGGAAGCGCAGAAAAAGCTCTTGGGCGACAAAGAAACCGAATGGGATCGCCTTGCCGAGAAAGCCGAGGAGCTCGCCCAGCAGATGAAGGAATTTAACGATAACCTCGCGCAGGAGGACACCCCGGACAGTCTGGAGACCGCAGAGCCCGCCAGCCAGGAGCTCACCGATATGGCCGAGGCCTATGCAGAAATGGTCAACCAGAAGAAGGATGAAAGCGTGACCACGCAGGATGCCAAGGAAGCCGCCCTCGAAGCGCGCAAACTCCTGAATCAGGCCAAAGATTTTCAAAATAAATTCAACCAGGCCACCCAACGCACCCCGGCAGAAGATAAAGCCGACGCCATGGAACTGCGCGAGGAAGTCATGGAATTCGTCGCTGAGCTGGAGGAACACGCCAAGGAAATGGCGCAGCTTGAAAAATCTCCCTACGCCAATCTGGAGCAATCGCCCGAAGCCGAAACAACCGACTTGGCCGACACCGAGCTGGCCAATGACCCCAGCCAAAACGGCGAGCTCGAAGACGGCGAAACCACCACTCTCGGTAACGAATTACCCAGTGACCAACAGCTCGACGAAATGACTACGGCCGAGCTCTACGAGCAGATTCAAGAAATGTCCGAGATGGTCGATGAAGCCTTCGCCGAAGGCCAGGCCGCGGATTTGGCCAATCGTAAGGACATGTCCCTGCAGCGCGCGCGGGACGAAGTTTTCAAGCCGGAATCCGACAAAGGCCCGGACCTGCAAGAGGCGTTGAGCCAGAATCAGCCGTCCACTCGCGAGGAATTTCAGCAGTTTAACGAAGCCTTGGAAAATGCGGCCAGCGCCGCTCAGCAGATGGCCCGCACCGCAAACAACCGGAAAGAATCACTGACCGGACAAAGCGCCCAGCAATCCGGCCAGGGACAAAGCAGCGAGCAGCTACAAGCCTCGCTCCAACAAGGCAACGAACTGCGTGCCCAAATGAATCTGCTTGCCAGTAACGCTGGGCGCAGAGTGGGCAATGTGCAGGACATGCGCGCGCTCATGGCCGAGAACTACTCTCTGACCGGCGGTGGCTCAATGAGCGGCGAAGGCTTCCGCCAAGGCCAGGCAGTAGACATGAATTACCAGACCGCAATGGAGCACGAATCCCCCCTGCCCAAACAAGCCCACCTCGACACCAACCGCACGCTGGCACAAGCCGTCCCTGGTCGCCGCCTCGATAAAAATTCCGCGCGGCAAGGTTGGATATTTCTCGATACCTGGTACGTCATCGGTCCTTGGCAACGCCCCAACCAACGCGAATCGTTCGAAGTGGAATTCCCGCCCGAAACACTCGTCGATCTCGACGCAACCTACACTGGGAAGGTAAGCCGCTTCACCAAGGAAAACATGGAGTTGAAGTGGCGTTTTGTACAGACGGAAAATATCCGCATCAATCCGCCTGACGAAATCAGCGATGCCGTTTACTACGGTTACACCGAGGTATTTTGCGAAACTGCAACGGAAGTCACAGTCGCCGTTGCCAGTGACGACATGGCCAAGCTGTGGATCAACGATCTGGTGGTCTTTGAAGACTCCGGCCTCTCCCCTTGGCGTATGGATGAAGGCTTCCGCACAATCCTGCTCAAGCCCGGCTATAATACTGTGCTGATTCGCCTGGAGAACGGCCCCTCCGTCTGCTATTTCTCGGTGCTCATGTGCCCCACCGAGGCCTTGCGCAATTAAGACACTTCATCAAGCCGCAGAAAAGGGCTTTACAAGGCAGTCTCCTCGCTTCATTTTCCTAACTTTTCCGAGGGCCCAGGTGGCGGAATTGGCAGACGCGGCGGACTCAAAATCCGCTTCCGAAAGGAGTATCGGTTCGACCCCGATCCTGGGTACCACTCGACAGAAAGTAGTTTTCTGGTCCCACTAAAAGCACTCTCATCTTCGATTATGTGATTGAAGGAGTGCCTAAAGCTCAACATCGAGCCTTACCCAGTAGAACCGCATCAGCGAACGCGCTGACATTACCAAGCTGAACAAGGTGATTAAAGAAAGCGGGAACTTTACGCCCTACCCGTATCTACTTAGCCGGAAACCCGATATTCAGCGCCGCAGCCTCTTGCGCAAATAGAGCTGCGACCTCGCGTGCCCCTTTGGCCGAAAGGTGGCTATTGTCGCGTTTTCCATCCGGAAAATATTCGTTTTCTCCTGGCTCAAAATGCAGGAACAGCGCCTTTGATCCCTCTTCGCCATACTCATTGAGCAAACGCTCAGTCAGCAGATTCAAGTCCACCATGGGCACGCCCAAACTATCAGCGACCTCACGTGTAGCCTGAGGATACCGGCCCAGAGAATCCCGGGCTTTGCCATCCTTGAAATAGCGACGGTAAATCGAAGTCGCAAGAATTGGCTGAGCGCCCTTCTCCCGCGTCTCATTGACGAACTTTATCAGAAAATCTCGATAATCTGTTTCCGGATCTGTGTAGATTTCAGGTTTATTCTTCTTTTGGTCATTGTGCCCAAATTGAATGATCACCCAATCACCTGGCTTTACGGCTTCGATTACCCGCTCCCAGCGCCCTTCAGCAATAAAGCTACGTGTGCTTCGCCCCCCTGCGGCATGATTTGAAACGATGACCTCATCCATAAGGTATTCATCCAAAACTTGTCCCCAACCATGTTCGGGATTTTGATCCGGATTGCTTTTATTAGCCATTGTCGAATCACCGACCATGTAGATCGTCGTAGTGGCAATTTGCGTTGTCAGTTCAGGCGCACCGAGAAGGCATTGACTCAGCAATAGGCCAATTGAGAGTCGGAGAATAGTGAGGTGTTTAAAGAGCATGCTTACTAAAAATATATACGTTTCACATCCACGCTTCCTTCGGTTCCCTGATCATTGGTGATGAAGACAAGCGCAGATCGCCCCTTCTTTAGCGTCCAGCCAGCCGAATAGACAACCTCCGTGCCTCCTGGAGCTTCACTAACCTGCAGGGCCATGGCAACATCCAGACCTTTGGCGATTTCGGGATTTGAGACAATGGCTTCGGACTTTCCTGCTGGCACTTTAAATTGATCTTTACCAAAGCGCACGTAGAGCGGGTAACTTGCCAAATTAAAGAACTGATAGGTTCCATCTGCAACTTCATTCCGGGCAAAATTCAGCGGCAAAATGCGATATAGCCCCTTACCTCTTTGCTCATCAGGAATGAAGATCAGCAGTTGATTCGCGTTCGCCCTGGGCGTGAAACTTCCGATAACTTTCTTTAGAGGATTTCCCTCCGCGTCGACACCGTCATACTGATAAAAGTAAACCGGAAGCGGCCCGTAGTATTCGAAATTTTTGGTCGGTGCGCCATTTGGAATAAACGGTATTGCGACCTCTCCATTGATGCCCTCGTAAAAAACCTGATTTATCGTCCGGTTCCAGCTAAGCATCGAGAAGCTGACGCGAACATTTTCAGGCGCTTGCCCGAATAGCGCCCCAGCGGCAAGAAAGGCAAGAAGAAGGGCTTTAAAGCCGATAGATAGTTTCATCAAAATTTAAATTGTTTCCGGATCTAACCACTTGAATGAGACAATTTGGTAGCGACGACCGAGCGCACTGGATGGTCGAATCATTTCTTCCATCGAGCTTGGATCTGAAGCCGCTGTAGGGACAGGCGTCGGAACGCGTTGTACCTTTGCTTCACACCATACTCGGCTCGTAACCTCATTCGTGAAAGGGTTCACCACATCACCATAGGCCCGAATTGTAAAGGTATCAGAACGGACCGTAAGAAAAGAACCGATTTGCTGCAAGAGGTCAGACTGCAACACATAGCCTGGGAACCCCATATTACTACGATCTGTTTCCGATAAATTCTCGGAAAGGAAGCTACGGAGGCTGACAAAAGGTTCGACTAATTCGCCAGCGAGGTCCGGGCTAGTGATTTGATTAACCCCGAGGGCGGAGTCCGATCCCAGTAGAGGGTTGTCCAAGGCTGCCTGTAATGCCCCTTTTTTCCCAAACTCATCGTTGCTCAAGCTCCGATTAATAAACGAGGCAAGGCTAAGGAATGGACCTCTTTTCTTTACCTCTTCCACTATGGATTCGGCCAGATCGGTAATTTCCTCATCAGAAAGCAAACGGTAACCTTTCCAAAACTCTGCTTCGCTATTCGCATCCGTGGTTTTGAAGCCACGGTTGTAGGGGCGGCTCACCCGCGAAACGATGACATCACTTTCGCTAACGATCGAATTCGTTCCGCTCGTATCGTAAACTGGGAAACGAAGATTTTGCGTGCCGGCAAGAATTGCTTTCCATGCCTCAACTGAAGTCGAATTAACATTGAATGCACCGTTCACCCACATCTCCGATGCAGGACGATAGATGGCATCTTCAAAGTTCTCATCTTCGACGTCTTCAACCACGATACGATTATAGCGCTCCAATGGGGAGAGTTCGCTACCGATGAATTCCATCCGCGGATTGAGGGTATGATCAGAGAGCGAAGCACCGGTTTCCTCAAGCTCCAGAAGCAGTTCATCGCGACGGGCCTCCTGTGGCGGAATGTTTAACGTGGAAAAGAAAAAACCATCCCAGATACGCTCATTCACCAGATACGGTAAATCAAAGTAAGTGAGGTCATTGACGCCCGCAAAGTCAGTAACCCGCGTCTGATCCATCGGAATACGCACATTGGCATAAGAAGTCCCTACGATGTAAGTTGGGTCAAATTGATAGCGGCCCAAATTGGCATGCTGCAATTGTCCCAAGGACAGCAAAGGTCCTCTCGGCCGTTCAAACAGGACAACACTTTTTAGTGCCTCATCTGCCTCGATACTGCGCCCCCAGAAGCCGTATTTTACATCCGTATCCGGATCCGTATAACTAGCCGGCTCTTGCTCATTAGAGCCAAGCGACTCGACATCGAAGAGACTCAAGTAGCGAGTGGCTCCCCAATCCGACTTACCGTCCCAGGCAGAATTCGAGTGAATCGCCCTCACGTTGAAATCAATCAGATTTCGAACGACTTCCATTTCCGAAGCGCTACCGCCCATGCGTTCAGTCGTCCGAATAGAGAAAGCCAGCGTCTCAAACGAGTCCTGCTTTACCGCATCGTAAATCGAAGAATAGCTCGTAGTGAAAGTCTTGGGTTGGTCATTACTGTATGGGCGCCATAAGTCCGTAATGTTGTGATAGCTCTGACCTGCGGCGGAGGAGTTGGTATAACTACGTATTCCCCCAAACTTGTCGTATTCAATTTTTATGGTTATGCCAGCGTCTTCCTCCAGCGCACGCTTGAGCCATTCCTTCTCCTGCGCAGATATTCCCCACTTGGGATGCCAAGATGGTTCTTTAACGCCAGACTCCCGAGCCTCCTCCAAGGAGACTGCGCCATTATTCGGCGCGCCATCGGGTTTTTGATCATCAATTTCATCCAGTGGAAACCTCAAACCACCTACAGCTTCCCAGTCATTTTTTAGATAATCCGCATTGGCTCCACTATTACTCTCAATCTTGGCCCAGGGGTTACCATCAAAAGCCTGATGCACAATTGTGCCGGGGTCGATATTGAAGCTATCCAGTGAGATTTTCAATGTCCCCTGCTTGTTGGATGTATGCAACTCTGACTGATAAAATTCCACAATTTGCACCTCATCTTCAAAAATGAGAGTCAGGGTAATCTTTGGACTTAATGTCGCGAGAAATCCAAAATCATTCGCCTGCATCTTTGTGTTATAAGGATTATACAGAGAGACAACCGGCTTGAATGAAATTACAGGCACAGGCGTGCCACCGCCCGAAGGCGTAACCAGCTCGAAGGAGTGAGAAATCCGAATTTGAGCAATGATTGGCGTAATCCAACTGGTGAATTGATAGTTATCGCCCTTGTTCTTGCTGTTCTCGCCAATATATTGGTAAGGCAATCCAGAACTGACATAAGGATCCGTGTGCGTGAACGAGTTATGCCAGTAAGGGGTAAAGCGCGGTTCAGTTGAGCCTCCGCCCCCAGGAATATTCTCATAAGCCTTACGAAAGCTGAGAGTATCGTCCCTCATGTGAGCAACACTACTGCTGAGCGGCCAATAATGCTGATAGTAATCACGCAGCACGCCCCAGTTGGGAGCTCCACTCACGATGATTGGATCTTCAACAAAGAAGTAAGGCTCAGCACTCGTAGGATCCGCAGCGGCTTCATCTGACAACGCTTGGGTACCAAAAGTCTGTTCTGGGAAATGTGTCGCGAATGATGCGTCAATTTCGAAGGCCTGCGTTAAATCTCTTTTCAATGCGCCATCCTTTACATCGACCAGAAGCCCTTTGGAAAACGTGGTCAGATCGTGAAATCTCGCACGTCCCACTGACACTGGGTCTGCCGACTTATCACTAAGCCATTTCCCATAACCCAGCGCTAAGTCATAAAGATGCTGCAGAGAATCATCGGAGGCAGAATAATCGCCGAGACCACTGACTTGATTAATGCCATTGCGAGTCGGCACCTGGAAAGAACGATTTAGCAGCTCAGGGTCCGAGGACGTAGCAACTTCAGTATTAATCACGTTTACCAAAGCCTTGCTGTTATCCCCAGTGACCCAGTAAGCATAGTTGCCGTTCATGTTGTCCCCTGGCAGCGCAACTTTAAGCGCGCGCACTGCGGGCACATTGTAGTCCGCAGATTCTCCAACGAGAACGACGCTGGAATCATCGTCGGTCAAATCGTCCAAGGGTGTCAGATACCCATGATCTCCGGGGTTTAAGCCTTCGTTTCCACTGACAATCCACTGGGCCAACTTGATTTTCTCGGTTGGTTGAAGCTCGTCCCAGAAGGCATAGTCATCGGCGGTCTTAACCGTCCCATCCGAATTTTTGGAGTTCCACACGCCTAACCAATACTGCTGCTTTAATGTATCTTCTCCCAGCCCATCGGGCCCAAGAAAGATGTCTGCACGGGCGGTAATTCTTGCATCCGGCCCAGTAGCTTTTTGCAGTTCGCCCATTGCAGTGAGCATACCCATGTAAGCATTCTGCCGCGCGATCGACAACTCGTCCGAATGCTTAGTTGTCGCAAGATTCACCTGCAATAAGGACGAAAGAGACAGCGCGAGCATTACGGCAAAGGCCATAAGTGCAAGTGCGACGACCAATGCGAAACCTCTTTGTGGTTTTCTTGTATTTCGAAGGTCAAGACGCGTGGATGCGTCTCGATTGAATCTAAAAATGGGGGTCATGGGGGGAAGGGGAAAAGTTTTTACAGCTTTCGCATGTGTGAGCTTAGATGCTAAAATAAAAACTAAGAATTCATATAAAAGGATGTCGGGCTAAAATAGGCTTCTGACATTCTGCACTTCAGATAAAATTGATTCCTAAGTGATCACCCAAAAATACCGCAGCTCACCATGTTGATAATTCATAGCAATGATGGTCTCCGCAGCTGTCGTTTTAGATGCGGGCTTAAACGATGAGGAATGAGGTAACTTAAAGGGGTCATTAAAGTATAACTCATTAATATCGATAATTACCAGCTACTCCAGCAAAGGGGTAGTTAATCTATTAAACATCCACGCACTTTAGTGCAAAGCGGTCTTCCAGGGACAGTCTCCCACGCCGTTCAGGATAATGAGCTGTTGAGTATGGCAGTAACCATCGAATATCCATCACAAAGCACAGAATCCCCAATACCCTGTCTATCATAACCTTGCAGAACTAATTGGTATTAATGGGACATCTATTGGCTCGTTTCAAGATCACCGCAGCACAGGCACACGAGACTGCCTGACAGGCCGCTTAACACCGGCAAATTACTGCTCAGGCATGTTGCCCATCAAAAAGATTTTCCGCGATAACACCTAGCATTGAATAGGTTAAACTCAACAAAAAGTGAATCACGACCATATGACCTATTAGATATTAAAGATAGATACACATTACAAAGGACAGCTAAGCAGATGATTTAACCAATTATCTGAATTCCGCTAACTGTAGCGCACCTACCCTTAGACATATATCACGCGAATTAATTCGCAATATCCCCCAACCTAAAACCCTGTTTATGAGTCGAATAATACCCAATAAAAGCTTGCTGTTGCTAGCTGCATTAACGTTTAGCGTTCAAGCTAACGCAGCGAATCTATACATGCTGCCCGACGGATCGGGCGAACAAAATGGCAAAGACTGGGACAATGCACTCTCCTACTCTGCCAACCCGGATAGTCTGCAAAACGCATGGGATCAGTTGACACCAGGCGATACACTATTTTTGGGCGGAGGTGACTACGAAGCCCGGTCCGTAACCCTGAGCGCTAGTGGCAGCAATCAAGACGACACGAAAACACTGAAAGGTGTAACTCGTGATGGTAAACGCCCCGTATTCTCCGGAAGCTGGAATAAAGAAGACAAAGCCAAGGGCTTTGCCATGTTTAAAATTGCCCCAAAGTCATCTTGGTGGGCGATAGAAAATATCGAAATTCGCAATTGCCGGGAAGGCGTTGTCACTTCGTCACCAGGACAGGTCTCAAACGGTCGCATCATCGATGTAGATGTTCAGGGCACTCGTGACGCGTTTGTGTTCATCGGAGGTGCCTATGCCAGCGATCCCGAGATTGGCACGCATAATATAGAAATCCGAGATTGCGACGTGCAAAACTACACGAAGCGCGGCTTTCGCTTTCGTGACGGATGCTACGACATTGTGGTAGAGAATTGCACAGCCGATGCCGGCGGCAAAGAGTGGTATGTTGAGCCATTCCCGATGGGCTTCAACGTGATCGGTGGAAAAAAAGGAAGCGGTGTGTTTGACCACGACATCACCTTCATTGATTGCATTGCCAAGAATAATTGGCACGTCACGGACGACAGTAAGTACTGGAATGGCGACGGTTTTTGTGCCGAAGGCACGGCCTACAACCTCACGTATATTCGCTGTGAGTCCTACGGAAATACCGACGGAGGATGGGATGATAAGTCTCTAAATCCGCTGCTCATTAGCTGCATAGCCAAGGACAACAAAAAGAACTTTCGATTCTGGAGCCACCAGCCTGGTGCTGTGCTGTGGAACTGCCTTTCGGATGCGCCGATAAAACGCGGCGGCAACTCAAATTACGTGGGACTGTGGACTGGCGGAAAAGTCCAGATCATTCATTCAAGCTTCCTCAACTCCAAAGTCCCGATGGAGGTCAACACCTATAAGGTAACTCCGGAAAAGAAAGCCCGAATGCTCATCACCGTAAAGGATTCGATCGTTGAGCTACCGGAAGGAAAAAATGCGCTACCAACCGAGAACTTCGTTACCAGCAATAACTTCATCCGCCCACTGGGCTCAGATTTAAAGCCAGGCGAAGGGATCACAGGGTACACAAAATTCAACGAAGACACTGCCGAATTACTCGCACAAGCAAGATCCTTGCAGCCTCTGCTGAAAACCGAGGCAAACCTACTCGAAGCAAAACGCATCTCCATTTACGGCGATAAAAATCCTACCGGCTGGTATCTCAGCGGATGGCGCGATGCAGACATGCGCCAAGTCAGAGGAGAAGGAATTGATCATAGCAATGCGTTGGCAGTGACAACAAAAGGTTCGGGAGGCGGCGGTGCAACCTATCGCACCAAGCGCCTTTCAGAGACCGTTCAATTCGTCAATTACGAACCAGCAGACTGGGAACTGCGGATGGCCATTCGCAGCAAAAGTGTACCATTGGACAACCTGGAAATACAAATTCTCTCCATGTCGAATGAAGCGAAATTCAAGGAGATTCCAATGCCGGGAACACTCGATGGTACCGTCACCGACTGGCAGGAAATTTCCATACCTCTGAGCAGCTTTGTCGCCAATGGGCAGCCATTGGAGGACTTCGCCGGATTTTACATCCGCGCCAATGGCGATATGGCAACACCACTTTACATCGACAATGTGCGGTTAGAACCCGCTCTGTAGATGATTCCCGATTTTCTCCTCCGGACGACAAGATCGTTCGGGGGAGGAACATTTTACGCTCCTGATTGTGCATGCCCAGCAAAGCGCGAGGAGCACCACAGGCTGGTATTGAAAAGCTAACTGCTTCGACCGCCGAATATACGGCAGTTAAATAGATTTCGACAGCAACCTAAGTTTGTAGCTACTCGATCCAGTAGCTGGATAAAAGAAAAGCGCCCTTGAAGTTACGAACCTCAATGACGCTAACTTAAGCGTTACCTCCGTGAGAATCGCAAATGCGACTCTACGCGAAGGCCGCGACTACTGTGACTCGTAGACCTTAATACCCGAGAAGGTCACATTGATACTCGAGTCTGCATCGTCGTCGCCAACAAAGGTCATATGCGTCATACTTCCAGTGAAATAAGAGCCGACTGGTATGACCAACGTCTCAGGCCCCGAACCGGCTGTGTAGAGCGGACTAATCGGCGCAAAAGACTCATTCATCACTTGGCTGCCGGCCAGCTTCACGTGGCTCAAACCGGTGGAATAATCGTTGTCTGAATCGAATCCGATGCAGGTCAGTTCGCCAGCATCAGAGGCATCCACCGTCACTTCGACGACCGTGTTCGCGGTCACCGTGTATGGGAACGCATAGCGACGCCAATAATTGCCCGTCAATTGAATCGATGTATCACCGCTGCCCAGCGTCATGGACCCACTTCCCGATTGGGTAGAATAGTCCGAGAATCCTGCCGAATTGAAGACCATTGAGCCAAGAGCGCCGCTGGTCGTTTCGACTTCCAGCGTAGGCTCGTAGCCCGTGTCCTCACGCGTGTTGAAGACGACATACATCACCACATTATCCGGCTGCTTCAGGGCAAAGGAAACGTAGCCATCGCTAGCGGCCTCCTGTGCTACGTAGGCACTGACATCAATCTCATGCACTTCGCCTACGGTGCGTGCATCAATCGTCTCAATGATCGTTCCAGTCGATGACGCGCGGGTGTTCCAGGTCATCGTCATTTCATCCCAAGCATCGTCGGCCAATTGTCGGATCTCAATGTAGCGCGCGCCGGGGCCTTCACCACCAATGCTTTTTACGCGAAGTTTGAGCTTCGCATTCAAGACTGATCCTGAGATGGAAGTCAGCGGAAAGCGGACATAAGCGATGCGATTGTATTCGGAGCTGGCGTCCTTAACGGCCATCCCGGAGTCGCCACCGTAGTTGGTCGTGGCAGCGCCATCACGCACGTAGGTATCCGCTTCGGAGATGATGTTCGAAATCACTGAAGTCGCCACCGGAGTTTCCAATTCAAGGATCGGCTCCTTGCCTACATTCTCGCGGCTTCCAAAGATAACCATGCGATTATCGTTAGCCGGCTGAATGAGCACAAAGGAAACGGTTCCATCGCCAGCCAGTTCCTGGTCCACATAGGCGCTCACATCGATCTCGTGCACTTCATCCACCGTGCGCGCATCGATAGTCGTGATCAAGGTTCCATTGGACGCTTCGCGGGTGTTCCAGGTCATCGTGGATTCATTCCAGGCGTCATTGGCCAATTGGCGTATTTCGATGTTGCGCGCGCCTGAGCCTTCACCGCCGATGGACTGCACGTAGAGTTTCAACTTTGCGCCAACGAGTTCAGTGACTTCGCCGGGGATCGCAAAACGTAGGTAGGCGATGCGATCGTAGTCGGGACTGGCATCCTTCACAATCAAGCGCGTGTCACTGCCAAAGTTAGTGTTGGGGTTCCCATCATTAACAAAGGTATCCGCTTCGGGGAGGACGTCATAGAATTCGCTTTCTTCTTCCACGACCGCACCTACGAGCGAAAGGCGAATGGTATCCACGGAAAGTTTGAAACCACTGCTCGAAGCATTCTTGCCGGTCACAGTGAAACGGAAAGCCGCAGAAGTGTCGGCTGCCAAAGTGACATCGCCGATGGAGACTTCGCCATAGGCATCACTCGCGCTATACTGATCCACCGGAGCACCGACATCGACACCGTCCACGCTCAGTTGATAGGTCCCCAGGTCGGAAGAAGTCTTATCCATCACGTAAACCGAGTAGGTGCCCGCTGGCAGGTTCGGCACATTGAACTCAATGTAATCACCAATGCCATCAGCATCGAAGCGAATCAATTCTCCGCCACCAGCAGAAGCATTGGTAACCTCGACACTGCCCTCGCCTGAATTGGTTACCACCAGTGACTCCGCCTCATAGGGCGTCGATAGCGAGTGGTAACCTTTGCTATGCCCGAAGGTTTCGCTATCCAGTTCATCCCCGATTCCGTTCCAGTCGATGGATGGACTGATCAGCAACGGATCGGTTCCGCTGCCCGGACGATACTGCACCGTGCTGGCATCGAAAGTTACCGTCCCCGTTTTAAAGCTACCCGAGGCACCACTGAACGCGATAATGCTGTTTGAGACAGTCAAGCTACCGCTGCCGTCCTCATCCAGTCCACGGCCGTTGTTACCGTAGTAGGTGTAGTTGTTGACGGTGGAATGACCGTTCTGGGTCCAGATACCCGAACCGCCACTTGGCTCACTGCCGACTTCGTTACTGCTCGTTCGCCGGAAGGGAAAAGCAGCCACACAATTGTTGAGCGTTTTTGCGGTGTGCCAGAGTCGGAATCCACGGTAGTTTTTAACCGAAACGCAGCCTTCGAGATTCGCTGCCGATTTCAGATCATAGCCGCCGTCCTCATTGTTGACCGAAATACAACGAATGAATTGTGTCGTACCGTTGTTATTATCTTCAAGGACAAAGCCGTCTCCATTGTAGTAGCTCAGCGGATTTCCATCCGAGTCAGTCTGGCCATTCATGCGATGATTCAGGGCCACACAATCCTCGAAGACCAAATTGGAATTCGAGCTCCCGTTCCCATAGGAAACAAAGCCAAAGGGGAACTTCTCACCATAATCCCACCATGACTCATCACCACCGGTCATGTCGGCCACGCAGTTGGTAAAGGTCACATTATTGCAACCTCGGTCGAGGCGAAACCCTTGCTTCGTGTATTCCTGAATGACCACATTCTCAAAGCGAGAGTTGTCCATGTAATACACATACATGCCATGGCGAACATCGTGCACGAACAAGTCACGAAGAGTAATGTAATTGGACGCATTCGAAGACGATGAGGAGCTTTTAATGCCGTGGCGCACACGACTAATTTCCAGGTTCTCTACCAGCCAGTGATCACCAATGATGTAGAGGCCGTGATCCATTCCGGCATCCGGGTTACTCCGCGTCCAATCAGGGTCGCCATTGAAATGTGGCCTTCCGCCTCCGGTATCCACGCCGATGATCGACTTGGGTAGTGAGGCCGTCCCATCGGAATTGATGTAGATGCGGGTATTAGTATAATTTCCGGAACCTATGTAGAGTGTATCACCGGCCACCATCGTGGTGTTTAGCGTGCTGGACAAACTACCTTTCGCCAAGGCGTTGGAAAAATCGGATCCCGAGCCATCCCCCGATCCATTGGGAGTCATGTAGTAATCAGCAGCATGAATCACGCTGCATAAAGAGGAGAGCGCTGCCACTGAAAGTAGCGTACGGCAAATGCCGAGACGTGGATAGCCACGACTTCGTAGAAGAGAATCAAGCATACGATAATCTTATTGGGGGGTTAATTAGGGGTGTGAAGAAGCAGCGTAAACTGCTTCTAAAACCAAGCTTGAATCACAGCAGCTCCGACTTCGAATACTTCTAAATTGAAGCTATTCACATTTAGGCTACGCGCCCTCCAGGATCACAGCGAAAGACTTGCACCGATACTCATGTAAACGAACCCCTTGAAAGACCTCGCATCTAAAAAATAAAGACTGAGAATCAAGATATGGAACTCAAGCAACCATAACCACGAACAGCTCACTCAAAGCAACAGACCTCAGCGCCTAACTGATAAAGTCGCACTGCAGTTGAACACACTCACGTTAGGATGAAAGACTATTGACCGACTAATCGTTCTCCTCGCTCCAGCCCCCACTTCTCGGTGCCATGGGCCGTTCCGCTTGTTATGCACAATATTATTAAAACTTTTTCGCTAGTCCTCGCGATCGCCATACCCATCGCCACGAACGCCGTCGAACCACCACGCTTAAGTGACGGACGTATCGAACTGACCGCAGAGCAATCCACTGGTGGCAAGGTTCTCACAACCTCGAGTGGCTATTTGATCGGCGTCACCCTCGACAGATCTTGCGAGGAAAACTTCGAGAAAAAGAGCCAGGCATGCATCGAGTGGACGCCCGAAACGCCCCTTCCAGCGGGTTGGTGGCATGGCGTTGTCGAGAGCAACTACAAAGAATCATACGCCAATCGCGATATCAGCATCAAGATGGTCGGGGGGCTGGATCCTGACGTTCGCGTGGCTCCCAATTATATCTGGGTCACCAAAGGTGAAGAACAACGATTCGAGTTCTACATCTACACCAATACGCCCTCGACCGCTGTCCGCATAGACCCGAAGGGCGATCTTTGGCGCTGGAACAAAACTTGGCCAATTAGTAAAATTATCCTGACGCAAGTTCACCCGACTGAGCTGGACGCATCGGTAGCTGTCACCTTAGAGCTTCCTGTTGAGCAGGACGGTTCCGTGCCCCTGCCTTTCCCTTTGCCAACGGGCAACTGGTCCGTCGGTGGTTACATGAGCGAGCCGGGTGAAGCGGAAGTGGAAGGCAGTGAAGGTCTGCCAATCAACTTGTCCTATAAGCTGGACCGCTGGAATCGAAGCGGCGTTT
Organism: Cerasicoccus sp. TK19100; assembly: GCF_027257155.1. Lineage (NCBI taxonomy): Bacteria > Pseudomonadati > Verrucomicrobiota > Opitutia > Puniceicoccales > Cerasicoccaceae > Cerasicoccus > Cerasicoccus fimbriatus. Next base: position 708,906 of record NZ_JAPWDU010000001.1, on the reverse strand, counting down.
ACTCGTCATCTTTCCACCTGCGCACCCCGCTTGAGCGCGTGCAGATACTGACGAAGGATTTGTTTTCATCGGTGATTCTTCGCCACAAGGCCACGCGCGAAGTGAATTTTGATGTAGAAGGTGAGTTACTCGTTACGACCGACCCGACTCGTCAAGTCGAAGAGGTCCTAGAACTTCACGGCAGCCAGCTTGACGGAACCGCCCCAAGCTTTCCAAAGTTTCCGCTGGGCAAAAGCAAAGTCGTGCTCACGTCGTGGGACGACGGCAAGCCTACCGACCTGCGTTGCGCGGAGATCCTGGTCAAGCACGGCTATAGCCCCACCTTCATGCTCAATGGAAATTCGCCTGCCCTTGAGTTCATGGATAAGCTGGAAGCAATGGGTGCTGAGATTGGCTCCCACGGCTATCAGCACAAGCCATACAACACACTGACTCCAAATGGTGCGCTAGACAACGCCACTGCCATGCGAAAGTTACTGGAAAATCGTCTCGGGCATCCAGTCATTGCATTTTCCTTTCCCGATGGTTACTTCGCTGCTCAAGACGAAGAAGGTGATTACGTGCTGCGTGCCGTAAAGGATGCCGGTTACTGGATTGCGCGCACTCAGATTACCAAGCAACAAACGATCGGAGATGTCGATCAGCCGCTGCTCATGCGCTCGAACGGTCTTTACGGTAGCGGCAATAAAATGCTCAAAGCCGATTGGCCGAAGTTCCTTGAGGAAGATGGCGGCCTATTCTACATCAAGGGCCATAGTTGGCAGATTGGCAAAAGCGATGAGCAATGGAAAAAGTTCGAAGACTTCGTTGCGCAGTTTGCCGGACAGCCCGATTCCTGGTATCCTTCGAACACCGAGTTCGCCCTATGGCTCTGGGCACAGGACAACGTCAATGTCAGCGTGGAATCCAGCAGCCCGCAAACAACCGTGGTCAAGCTTCAGCGCCCGTGGCTGCACCCCTGGCTTTCCGAGCGATGCCCCATCAGCCTGACCGTGCCCGATGGCGTGACATCCGTCACATGGCAAGGGCAGCAAATTCCGGTGACCAATGGACGCGTGGAACTCACTTGGCCGGAGCAAAACGAAGCGACACTTTAGGGAGCGTGTTGCGTCAATCAAAGTGCGCTTCGGCTAACGAGGCAACACCTGCCCTAACGACTTGCGGCGGAACCTAACTGATCCGCCAGTTCGCTGCACCAGGCACCGAAGGCTTCCGACACACGCGGCCAGTTCGTCATCCCCGTTGGAGCTACCTCGATATCGCTACCGAAATCGCTATCGGTGAAGACAGCCAGCAACTCACCCGAAGAACTGCTCATGGTGACTTTAACCGAAATCTCGTCCACATACATCGAGGTGCCGCTGATCAGCGTGTTGCCATAAAGAGACTCGGGATCGGCTGCATCGATGCCATCCGAGCCGGGCGGGATGGCGGAAAACTCCGTCACCCATGCATTGGCGGTCAGCGTCTTCTCGCCCGGGGCATTCACGATCGGCAGTACCGCGTCAATCTTGCTCTTCAGCGCTTTCTCAAAGGCAAACTCCAACGCCGCGACATCGGATGCATTGGGGTCCGTAACGCTGGTCGTTGGCAGGGCCGTCACGGATTGCACGTAAACCGATTCGTAACCGGCCAAGGCTTGAGCGTTCTTAATGGCGAACTCGCCGGAGCCGCCCAATTGGGTCTTGGTAAAGCCTGCCGTGGACGGGCTGGCACCTTGCTGACTGCAGCCAGTCAAGATCATTGCCCCGACAGCGCTTAAATAAAAAAGAATAGTTTTCATGATGTGACAGTAGTTGTGGCCAGCTTATGCCGCGCCAACTGCCCGTCAAACGCCATTTCTGAGCAAATGTGGCCGGGAAGGTGAGGAAAACAGTCAACACTTCGCCCCCAATCATCGTAACCTCGTAGCACGGACATCTTGCCTGTGCCCTACTCCTTCATTTTTTCAAGCGCTTCGAAATCCTCGTATCGGGCACAGGCGGGACGCCGATGCGACGAAAGCACTTCGTAAAATTCACTGGCTTACGTTGGTTGACAGCGCACGCGGAATCCTCTGTGATCGCAGACTTTTTCTGAAAGCCTAAAAACCCAAATCACACCATGAAAGCCCAGATGACTCCGCTCGAAGAGCTGCGGCATAGCGCGTCCCACGTGCTGGCCACGGCAATCCTGCGCCTCTACCCGGAGGCCAAGCTCGACATCGGGCCGCCAACAGACAACGGTTTTTACTACGACATCGACCTCGATCAGAAGCTCACTTCCGACGACCTCGAAGCCATTGAGGGCGAGATGAAGAAGGTCATCAAGGAGAACCAGAAGTTCGAGCGACAGGAAGTTTCCCGCGACGAGGCTGTTGAGATCATCAAGGGCTGCGGCCAGGAGCGTTATAAGCTCGGCCGCCTCGCCGACATCCCGGAGGGCGACGCGATTTCCTTCTACCGCAATGGCGAGTTCATCGACCTGTGCGCGGGCTCTCACGTCAACTACACCAAGAAGATTAAGGCCTTCAAGCTGCTCTCCATCGCCGGTGCCTACCACCGCGGCGACGAGAAGAACAAGCAGCTCCAGCGCATCTACGGCACCGCCTTCCCCAGCAAGGACGAGCTCGCCGACTACCTGGACAAGCTCGAGCAGGCCAAGGCCCGCGACCACCGCAAGATCGGCCGTGACCAGCGCTTGTTTGTGATCGATGAAGACGTCGGCCAGGGGCTGATCCTCTGGACGCCCAATGGCGCGATCATCCGCCAGGAGCTACAAAACTTCATTGGCGAAGAACTGCGCAAGCAGGGCTACAGCCAGGTCTTCACGCCGCACATCGGCAAGCTCGCGCTTTACAAGACCTCGGGCCACTTCCCATATTACAAGGAGTCGCAGTTCCCGGCGATCCCCTACCCGGACGAGCTGGAGCACGTCGCGCACGAGGGTTGCTCCTGCGCCGAGCTCACCGCGCGCCTCGAAGCCGTGGCCCCGCATTTCCGCGACCAGATCAACGAGCGCACCGGCCGTGAGACCATCGGCGAAGAGCAAGTCATGGACCCAACCAAGCTCCTCGACGGCTTCATGCTCAAGCCGATGAACTGCCCGCACCACATCAAGATTTTTGCCTCGCAGCAGCACTCGTATCGCGACCTGCCGCTGCGCCTGGCCGAGTTTGGCACCGTTTACCGCTGGGAGCAATCCGGCGAGCTCAACGGCATGACCCGCGTGCGCGGCTTTACGCAGGACGACGCCCACCTCTTCTGCACCGAAGACCAAGTGGCCGACGAAGTCCTCGGCTGCCTGTCGCTCGTGAAGATCGTCCTCAACACGCTCGGCATGCAGGACTACCGCGTCCGTGTCGGCCTGCGCGATCCGGATTCCGACAAATACGCTGGCGAGGCCGCCGTTTGGGACAAGGCTGAGGAAGCCTGTCGCAACGCCGCCAAAACGCTCGGCGTGCCGTTCACCGAAGAGGCTGGCGAGGCCGCCTTCTACGGCCCGAAGATCGACTTCGTCGTCAAGGACGTTATCGGCCGCGAATGGCAGCTCGGCACCGTGCAGGTAGACTACAACCTACCCGTCCGCTTTGACCTTTCCTATATCGGCCCGGACAACCAGCCGCACCGCCCAGTCATGATTCACCGCGCGCCGTTCGGCTCCATGGAGCGCTTCTGCGGCGTGCTGATCGAACACTTTGGTGGCAACTTCCCGCTGTGGCTTTCGCCGGAGCAAGTCCGCGTGCTGCCAATCTCGGAAAAGACCGCCGACTACGCCAACGAGCTCCTCAACAAGCTCAAGGCCGTCGGCATCCGCGCCAACATCGACAGGCACGACGAAAAGTTCGGTGCCAAGGTCCGCCGCGCCGAGATGGACAAGGTCCCCGTCATGCTCGTCTGTGGCGAGAAGGAAGCCGAAGCCGGCAATGTCTCGATCCGCTCGCGCATCGGCAAGAGCATCGAAGGCACCGTGAGCGTCGACGAGGCCATCGCCACGCTCAAGACCAACATCGACGCCAAGGCCCTGCCGGAAGGCATGTAACCGATGCAGTATCTCCTGCTCATCCACGGAAACGCCAAATCAGAAGCCTCGGCTGACGATTGGCAGGCGTTTTTTAAGAGCGCGCAATCCAGTGGCTTATTCCAAGGCGGCAGCGCCTTGGGTGAGCGCTGGCTGCTGGGGGATCAGACCGCGCAGCCGTCAGATCAAATATCCGGCTTCATGCAGTTTAAGGCCGAAGACCGCGCGCAAGTGCTAAAGCTACTTGAGGTGCATCCGGTATTGCTGCATGGCGGCTCCGCCGAACTTTGCGAAATGCCCGTTACCGGCTAGGACAGACACGTAATCAAAAGAATAAATCACTCTCAAGTTGGATTTTCATAAGTCCTTGAAGATAAGCACCAAAGGTGCGATCCCATACTAGCCTAGGGTCAGCGCAAGTCGCAGCGCGACTGAAGCGCAGCCCTAGGTGTCATGCGCAAACCAGTCGTCTAAGCCCTAAAGGGGCGGCCTCAACAAGGTCGATGAAGCCGTGCTTTCAGCACTCCAAGAACACTTTGTTCATTCTTCCTAGGGCTGCGCTGCGTCGCTTTGCTCCTTGCTAACCCTAGGCTAATATAAGCCCGCGCCTTTGGCGCTCAGAATAAATGCCCGTTACCGGCTAGGGCAGACAGTTTGCCCATAGTCAAACTGTCACGAAACCTATGGGCAAACAGACACAATACACCTAGGTTTCGTGGCATGAAACACCTAGGCAAAGTCCTCGAGCACTTCCGGCACACCCAAAACGAAAATCAGGTGCCCCAATTGGTGCTCTGCGAATCAAACCGCGTAATCGGCGGAAGTATTACCCAAAGCGGTGCCTGGGAGCTCATCATCAGCGGATTCGATCGCCTGAAGCGCCTCAATCGCTGAGGTTTCACCGACAACATAGAGAACGTCCTGCGCGTGGATGATCTCCTCCGGTGGCGGGTTCGTAATCCGGTGTTCGCCGCGCTGTATGCCCAGCACCGTCACCCCGTGCTTCTGCCGCAGCTCAGCGCTGGCGAGGGTTTCATCGACGAGCTGGGACTCGCGCGTCACGTAAAGTTTCTCGATGCGCAGATCAGGCGCGGCGGGTGTCTTGACCAACGACGAACCCGCAGCCGTGAAGAGGCGCACGGCGTCGCGAATCTGCCCATGATTGCCGAAGAGATACCAGTGATCTCCGGGGAAAATAATCTCGTCCGGATCGAGATCGTAAAGCACTTGACCGGCACGCGCCAACGCCACGGCCGAGGCACCCGTGGCCGCGCGGAGATTGGCCTCGCGCAGCGTGCGGCCGCACATTTTGCCACCGGGCGGTACGGTGACCTCCTCAACAGAGACCGGCCATGGGTAGCGTTTTTCAATCGCCTCCAGCGTCGCGTCACGGCGGGATTTTTCCTCGGAAACCACGCGCTGGTTAAAGCTTTCCATAAACATGTATTCCAACTGGCTGTTGATGCGGATGATACGATTCCAGAAGAAGACGGCGGCCAGTAAGATGAGCAGGAGAAATGCCGCCAGCGCCGTGCCTGAGGGCAGGTATTGCGCCGCCACCGACAAGTAAATACCGCCTACGAGCAGCACCACCGCCACCACGATGGCACCATTAAAAATATTCCGCATGCGCCCTTGGATGAAGCTGCGCGTGGCCCCGGTGGAGAGCATCGTATCGGTGATCATCATCACGATGGCGCTGAGGTTTCGGATCATCGCGGTAACAAAAGGTAGTGCGATCAAACCCGCCAGAAGCCAGACCGCGAGCCCTGAAAGCATCCGTAGTTCGGGCTCCTCAATGTATTCCCCCAGTTGGTTACTGGCCACGGATGCGATTAGCAAAAACGCATTGAGCAGCAGGAAATTAAAGAGAATTTGCAGCAGCGGACGCTTCACGAGCTTAAGCAACACGGTGCGCTGCGCTTGCCCACCCAAGCCGTCCAGCAAGTTGCGATAAAATTCCGCCAGCGTCGAGAGTCCGCGCGGGAGCCTTCGTGCCAGCCAGGCATGCAGCGGGTCAGAGTTTTTCGCGAGAACGATACTGCCCCCCGTGCTGAGCACCGATACGCCAACCGCGATCGACATCAGCGAGGCATCCGTGACCCCCAACTGTTGCCCCAGCGCTGCAATGATGAACGAGAATTCCCCAATCTGGGATTTTACCGTAGCCGCGCGAAAGCTGGTTTCCGTCCGCTGCCCGGCGAGGAAGAACCCCAGCCAGACCGAGATTACCTTGGCCGGCTGCATGGCCAACGTCAGCAGAATGATCACCAGGGCGTTGTCCCACAGCGTCTCGGGGTTAATCAACATACCCGCCGACACGAAGAACACCGCGCAAAACACGTTGCGTAACGGCTCAGTAGAATGCTCGATCTGCTCGGTGAGGCTCGTTTGTGATAAGATGGAACCGGCCAAAAACGCCCCCAGCGCCACGGAAAGCCCCCACAGCTCAGCCACAAAGCACAGTCCGAGCATCAGCGCCACGACGCAGATCGTGATGAGCTCACTCGATCCGTGGCGCTCCAATGCATCGAGCAGACGCGGTGCCGCGAGCTTTCCCACGAAGTAGATAAACACCACAAACAGGCAGATCAGGAAAGTTACGCCGCCAACGGCGGCCCAGTTCAAGGCACCCGTCACCGCGACACCCGATAGAATCACCAGCAGCGCAATCGCCAAAATATCTTCCAAAATCAGCACGCCCACGGCAAGTTGCGCGTGCGGCTTTTGCCAACGCCCGAGTTCTTTGAGGATCGCCACCGTGACCATCGACGAGCTGATCGCCAGAATCGACCCAAGGAACAAGCCCTGCACCACGCCAAGCCCCATCAGCGGTGCCGCCTGCGAGCCGATGAAAAGCATGAGCAGTGTTTGCAGGATGATTGCCAGCATCGCGGGCCCGAGTACCTGCCGCAAGCGCCGCAGATCGAACTCCAGCCCCAGCGAAAACATCAGGAAGACCACCCCCAGTTCGCTAAGAGCCTGAATCGTCTCCAAGTCATGCACCGGCGAGCGCTCCCAGAGGTTGGGACCAACGAGGAAACCGCTAAGCAGATACCCAAGAAATACCGGAAGCTTGAGCCGCTTGAAGAGCAAGGTCACCCCGGCCGCGCACATCAGCACGATAGCCAAGTCATTAATCAGCACCGGCGTGTGACTTTCCATGCTCACAAACTTTACATTGCGCCATGGAGGAAATCCCGGCAACTGCGAAAATCCGCAAACGTGTTTTGACGGATTTGGACAAAAAAAAATGCCGCCCTTCCTACCCCTAGGAAGAGCGGCTTCTCGTATATTCCCCAATAATCCCTAGAATTAACTAGAGAAAAGATTAACTGTGATCAATCGATATCCTTAGGCTCATCACCCCACTTGGCAAGCAGTAAGTTAATTATCTTTCAAAAAACATTAGCGCAATAAGACCTTAATTCGTATGAGTTGTTTCCTGCTAATGCAAAGGTGGCTCGTACGCAAATTTCGCTCATGGTTGTCACCATTCTGTTATATAGAACGACAAGCCTTCCAGCCACGAAACGTCCCAATCCAATGGGAACGTTATAGCATGGATATCAAAGCGTTACGAAGTACGCTTCTAGAACAGGCGAAAACCTTTGTCTAAAGGTCAGCGGAATCGATCCACTCCATCATCGCCTCTTTAGGCTTGGCACCGATGAGCATGTCCAGCTTCTCGCCACCGCGCAAAGCGACGAAGGTCGGGGCACCGCGGATACCAAACTGAGCCGCCAAATCGGGCTCAGCCGAGGCGTCGACCTTGACGATCTTTACATTCGCCGCGAGCTCGTCGGCGATCTCTTCCAGCACGGGCTCCATCTGTTTACAAGGCATGCAAAAGGGCGAGAAAAAGTCCACAATGACGAGCTTGGACTCGTTCACGACTTCGGCTTCATACGTTTCTTTGGTAACTAAGGTAAGTGCGCTCATTTTAAAAATATGGTTTGCAGCACGACGGGATTTCGCCGCGCGCACGATCTATTTCAAATGAGCCAACCACCTCAGCAGCGCAAGCCGTTTTAAAAACTTTCCTGAATTTCTGGGCCTTCGCGGACAAAATTCCAGACTGGATAAATTTCTTTGAATGTTCTGCGGCTAGCTGAGTCCAAATCCGTATTCGATCCATGCCACCGTTAGCCCTAGTCTTTTTATCCTTTTTCATATTATTAGCCACTACAACGATCACGGCAAATCCCCAGCCCTCCAGCGCCTACATTTGGCAACGCGATTGGAAGCCCAGCGTCCGCCAAGCCATCGAGGATAATCAGCATCAAGTCGATGGCTTTACCGTGCTTGCGGCGGAAATTACGCCAAGCTCTGCGGGTGCCAAAGTGGATCGTGTTGCCTACGACGCCCACGCCCTAGTGGCCTCGCAAAAGCCGATCACATTGGCGATCCGTGTCGGTCAATACCCGGGGCCATTCACGTCGGAAGCGAACGTCACTCAGACCTTGCTCCGCGTCACGCAAGACACGCTGGAATCGGCCCGTGCACGGGGTATCGAGCCCGCGGCGGTCGAGATCGATTTCGACTGCGCAACGAGCAAGCTGGCCGGCTACGAAAGCTGGCTCCGGCAGCTCCGGCCCGTGCTCGGGGAGACGCCCCTCTCCATCACCACGCTACCCACGTGGATGTCCGCACCTTCGGCCTTTCAATCACTGGTCAACGCAACCGACCATTACGTGTTGCAAGTCCACAGTATTCAGCGCCCTACTTTGCATCGCAAAGCAACGAAACTTTGCGATGCAGAGCAATCTCTGCGTTGGGCCCAGCAAGCCAGTGCCTTTGGCCGCTCGTTTTCCATCGCACTGCCGACCTACGGCTACCAGCTCGTTTACGACGCCTCAGGTGCCTTGGTAGAAGTCAATGCTGAGGACGCCACTGCGGCGCGTGCCCCGCAGTACACCTACCAGGAAGTGCGCGCTAACCCCGTGGAGATGGCGAGCCTTGTTCGCGCAATGCAAGGCACGCCACCCAATCATTGTCAGGGCATTATTTGGTATCGCCTTCCGGTAGGCGACGAACGCCTCAACTGGGACCAAGCGACCTGGCACACGGTCATGCAGGGGGCTGTCGCGCCCGCACAGTGGCAAGTGCAGGCCATCCCACAGGCAGATGGTCTTACGGAGATCCAGCTATCGCACCGCTCCAGTGCCTCCAGCGAACCACCCGCCCGCATAGAGTTGCATTGGAAAGACGCCGAAGCCATCACCTGGGACGGGCAGCGCAATTTCACGGTCAGCCAACCATCAGCTAACTCGCTCACCTGGAGCCGCCCGCCGACCTGCCCAACGCTGGCCCAGGGCGAACGCTGGACACTCGGCTGGGTCCGGTTTGATCACGCACCAACCGTTCAATTTTCCATCATTCAATGAAGCTCATCAAAATTTTTGCCTGCCTATCCTCACTCACGCCTCTGGCTGCACTTGCCTGCGGACCCTGGATTCCGACGCCTTACATTGTCCGCAATGACCGCGTGTTTTTCAATTCGCCGCGCGTGGGATTCCTCCAAGAGCTAGAGCACGTGCTGCCGCCCGATCCCGCCTATACCGCCGTCCTCGTGGAAAACCAGGCACCCAACGCAACCGAGGCGCTGCTCAACACACTGCACTCTAACGGCATTGCCGAGCCGGAGCGCACACAATTGCTCGGTGCCTATCAGCACTACCGTCAACTGCTCAACGATGCCAAAGCGCTACACGATGTGCCGGTTTACCGCAGCTACTATCCGGCCCACGAACTCGATGCCGAACACATTCTAGCTAGCCTGAAAGACGAGGCACCTCCCGCAGCGCTGCCCGACGAATTCCGCCTCTACCTCGACGGCGCGCGCTACTACTACCTTGATAACCAAGCGGCGGCACGAAAGCAGTGGCAGGCATTGCTCGACCTACCACGAACTGAGCGCCAGCACCAAACGGTGCGCGCGGCTTTCATGCTGGCCAAGACGGAGCCCACCCCCACGGCTTGGCAACGGGTGCGCGAGCTCGTGGCTGATGGTTTCGACGACCCCGATGGCCTGGCCGCCGCCAGCTATGGCCGCGAGGCGCAGCACGCCCTACAGCGGGGCAATTATCCCCGCGCTGCTGAGTTATATCTGGCGCAATACTCCACCGGTTATTGGAATGCGGGCCTAAGCCTACAACGCGTGGCCAACGAGGTCTGGCTCATCGGCGATGATAGAATTTTCGCGTCATTGGTTAACTTTGACAACATCCGCGCAGTCCTGACCGCCGACCTCCTGACGCGCTACGACAGCCCTCAAAAACAAGCCCGCCGCACACGCCTGCTCAACGCGCTCCCATCCCCCAAAGCAATCACGGTCACCGAGGCTGGACGCTTCGCGCTGTTGGAGTATCAGCAGAATAATCTGTCCACCACGCGCCACTGGCTCGCCTACGCAGATGCCGATGATGCCCTCGCGCTCTGGGTCCGCAGTAAGCTACTGCTGCGTGACGGCCACATCGACGAAGGCCGCACGCTGCTCGTCGAGCTGCTGCGTCACACTGCTGGAGAGCAGCCCGACTGGGATCGCATCGACACCCGCCACGCCTGGGGGGAGCTGGGCCTGCTCTATTTAAAGAAGGAAAACTACGCCCAGGCCGCCAACTGCTTTGCCAATGCCCACAGCTGGCTCGACCTCGCCTACGTGCTGGAGCGCGTCATGACTGTGCAAGAGGCGCAGGACTGGGCGCTCTTTATGCCCAAGGCCGCCGAGCCGCAAAACGAATACGACAATGACCCGCGCCAGCTGATTGCCCGGCGGCTCATGCGCGAGGCTCAGTTTCGGGCCGCGCTTCCGCTCTTCCCCGAAGGATTACGCGCCCATGCCGAAGCCTACATCAGCGCCATGCAGCAGGCCAGCAATGCCGGGGGCGAGGCCCGCTCCCGCGCGCAACAATACTGGACCGCCGCACGCCTGGTCCGCGATCACGGCATGGAGCTTTTTGGCGCAGAGCTGGAGCCCGACTTCGCCTGGAGCGGCGGCACCTTTGACTGGCCGCATTCCATCGCATGCCGCATTAACCAGCGCTATGAGCCGGGCTACGAGATCAACACCCCTACCCATGCTGAGGAGGACCGCGTAGATCGCAGCGCCATCAAGCCTGACCAGCGTTTCCACTATCGCTACCGCGCCGCGCAGTTGGCGGAACTCGCCGCCGGACTGCTGCCCAACAACGACGAAAACGCCGCCCGTATTTACTGCATCGCCGGCTCCTGGATCAAAAACCGCGACCCCTACGCGGCCGACCGGTTTTACAAGCAGCTCGTCGTGCGCTGCCCCGAGACTGCCCTGGGCAAGCAGGCCGCCGAGCTCCATTGGTTCCCCGACGCCCCGGAGAGCCTCCCCGCGCCGTTTGAAAGCTGACGCTTTTTCTTAAACGTAACGTCGGTAAAACCACAAACAACTCGCTATCGGCGCGGCATCTGCTTTGCTACCGCGCATGAACCGCGGATTCTCGCTGACAGTTTACGGCATCAGCGTCGCCTTTTTCGGCTGCTTTCTGATCTGGCCCATTCTGCAGATTTTGCAGGGCGGGTTCTTCGTCAATGGCGAGTTTACGCTGGCGTTCTTTGGCGAGGTGTTCTCCAACCCGATTTATCTGGAAGGCCTCCTAAACGCCTTTGCGATGGGCGTCTTTTCCACGATTCTCGCGCTGCTGCTCGCGCTGCCGTTAGCCTTCGTGGCCGACCGCTATGAGTTTCGTGGGAAGGCAATCTGCCTCGGTGCCGCGCTGCTGCCGATCATGCTGCCGCCGTTCGTCGGAGCGATTGGCATTCAGCAAATCCTTGGCCGCCACGGCGTGTTTAATGTCGTGCTCGCCAAGCTCGGGCTGCTCGATCCCAGCATGCCGATTGACTGGCTGGCCGACGGCCGGTTCTGGGGCATCGTGGTGCTCAACGCGCTCAGCCTCTACCCGATCCTTTACCTGAACGCCGCCGCATCGCTGGCCAACATCGACCCAGCCATGGAAGAAGCCGCGGAAAACCTCGGCTGCCGCGGCTGGAAAAAGTTCTGTAAGATCACCCTGCCCCTCATGCGCCCGGGGCTGTTCGCCGGCTGCACGATCGTCTTCATCTGGGCCTTCACCGAGCTGGGCGTGCCTTTGATTTTCAATTACCCGCGCGTGACCTCGGTGCAAATTTTCGACGGCCTAAAAGAAGTCGGCGACAACCCATTCCCCTACGCTTTGGTCACGGTGATGCTCGTTTTTTCGGTCGCGTTCTACCTGATTGGCAAAGGGCTCTTCGGTCGCAATAACTTCACGATGATGGCCAAGGCCAGCCATGCCAGCGGTGCCAAGCGCCCTGGCGCACTGGGCCAAGTGCTCTGCCTCTCGCTCTTTGCCGGGGTCAGCTTTCTCGCGCTCCTGCCGCACCTCGCGGTGATCCTTATTTCGTTTTCGAGCGACTGGTATGACACCATTTTGCCAACGGGCTGGACGCTCCACAATTACGACCTCGCTCTGAGCAACGGCCTGACGGTGCCCGCGATTCGCAACAGCCTCTTTTACGCCGGGCTAGCCACGCTGGTCAACGCGTCCTTCGGCCTGGCCATTGCCTACGTCGTCGTGCGCTCCAAGCTGCCGGGCCGCGGCGTGCTTGACACCCTTTCCATGCTGCCGCTGGCGGTGCCCGGCCTGGTGATGGCCTTTGGTTATTTCACCATGGCGCAGGAGGGCAAATTCTTCGGCTTCCTCAACCCGATTGAAAACCCGACCTGGCTGCTGATCATTGCCTACGCCGTGCGCAAATTACCGTTCATGGTCCGCAGCGCCGTCGCTGGGCTCCAGCAAACCTCAGAGACTTACGAAGAGGCTGCACAGAACCTCGGCTGCCCACCGGTTAAGGCCGCATTCAAAGTGACGCTGCCGCTGATCACCGCTAACTTGCTCGCGGGCGCGATCCTTGCTTTTTCGCAGTCGATGCTGGAGGTTAGCGACTCGCTGATCCTCGCTGTAAAGCAGGAGTATTACCCGATTACGAAAGCGATGTTTGAGCTAATGAGCCTTCTCGGCGACGGCCCCTACCTCGCCTGCGCGCTCGGCGTCTGGGCCATGTGCTTCCTGGCAGTGACGATCATCGGTGCCAACATACTCCTCGGCAAAAAGATGGGCGCAATCTTCCGCGTATAGCGATTTTTCTGCAACTGAGCGGAAATAAATCTCCCGCAGAATACACTTAGTATAGGTAAATTTGTTTCGAGCACGCTCGACGGCTACATTTATTCGTACTAGAGTTTTCTTCGCTACCATGAAAAAGACACCACTTCGCCTATCAATTCACGGCCTCGCCACCACGATCATACTTACTGGCAGCATGGCGCACGCGCAGGACTACGCCAGTGCGCTGACCCAGTTTGCCAACGACGCCAGCACTGCGCTCAACAACGGCTCCGCCTCACCGCTTCCGAGCAACAGCTACAGCTATGAAAACTACGCGGAGAGCACCACGCTCAATGACCCGCCCGTCTTTCTCTCCCCCACCGCCAACTACTCCGCAATGGCCTACACGGATTGCTCCGGCTGGGTAAATTACGCGCTGAACACTGTTTCCCCACTGCACCAATCCGTCATTGCTGGCCAGCGCTTGCTCAGCGAATACAACAAATCCTACGGCACGGGTACGCACCATAAAACGCTCTCGGAAAGTGATCTCGGCTGGTCTCGTGCCTTCGTCATTTCCGAATACTTTGACTCCGGCTATGCCGCCAACACCGGCTTCACGCCCGTAACCGATTTCAGTAATCTCCAACCAGGCGATGTCGTGGCCTACTCCACCGGCCGCTGGACGGACCCCAGCAACAGCAGCTTAACCTGGACCGGCGACACCGGGCACACATTTATCATTGTTGGCACGCCACAAGTCATCGATCCCTCGCATGCGGATTACTACGGCAAACCCGGCGGCTCGCCCACGCTTGATACTTCCAAGGTTCACCAAGTCATCGCCGTCGAGATTGTCGATTCCAGCGACATTACCCATTTCAGTCCCGACAACCGCAAAAACGATTCCAATGCCTACGAACTCCCGGCCTACAAACCCGAAGGCGTACCAGAATCCGAACTCCACGCTGGCGGCATCGGTACGGGTACCATTTGGCTATCGCTCGACGCCGAGGGCAAGGTGCTCCAAACGCGCTTCAACTATGGTGACGATTACCTGCCGAACACTGGCAATCCAGAAGTAAAGGTCACCGCCGCTGCCCGCCTCAATGACACCATCGAACTCAGCGACGACATCACCCAAGATGGCTACCTGGAAGTGCGCCGATTCGAGAATGCGCCGGACAGCTTTGCCGGGCAAAACTATGGCGACATGCCCGTCAACCTAACTGGCGACGGCGGCCTGCGCATCACGGGCGAAGGCCCGATCACCCTCAGCGGCGACAACTCCTTTACCGGGGGCGTCATCGTGGAATCCGGCATGCTGGTCATCGGCTCCACCACCGGGCTCGGCGCGGGAGATCTCAGCGTGCAAGGCGGCAAGGTTTCACTCATTGGGCCAGCCCTTCATGACGAAGGTTTGCTGCACTTGGTGGAGTCCCTCGATCCCGGCTCATTCGAGCTCAACTTTCTCGGGGAAGACATTTTAAGAACGCTGCAAATCGGCGATGACACCTTCACCACCGGCACCTGGGGGGCCGCCGGCTCCGGCGCGGACAACATCCATGCGGTCTTTTCCGGCACGGGTGTTATTAACCTCGTCCCCGAGCCGAGCCACTACGCCGGGCTTGCGGGTGCCATTGCCTTGCTGTTTGCTCTGCGCCGACGCCAGCGCGCAGGACCCTCTGCGAAATAATCATTCATTCAGGATCGCCACAACCGAGATATTGGACAAAAAAATTCAGCATTGAATAAGTATCCTGAAGACCTTCTCGACTTCTTTGAAATCCTCCAACTGCTCGTGCGCGAACCATCGGTGGTTGGCGCGGAAGATTCGTTTTTCCGCGTTTGTCGGCGTGAACTGGAAGAGGTCAATGTCAAGGTAGAGCGCCACCTCGGCGTCCTGGTAGCGCAGGGCGATGAGCCCGATAGCCTGATCCTGTCCGCGCACATCGATCGCCACGGCCTTCTTTGCACTGGGCCCAATGAGTTCCAATACGCGGCCTTCATCGCCGCCAACCGCGGCGAACTAACCGGCGATTCCGTTTCCGAGCAAATGATGGCCACCATCGCCGACCGCTTTACCGGGCAGCGCGTGCAAGCCCACCTGCCCTACACTGGCACCTACCAGGGCCAGGGCGTCATCTCCAGCAGCTACCTTTGCCCGAAGCGCAATAACTTGATCTTCGAGATCAAGGGCCTCGAGTTCCTCATGCCCGGCGCACCGGTGTCGTTCCTCGATCGATTGTCCGTAACCGACACCCACCTCTCCGCGCAATTGGACAATGTGCTTAGCGTCGCGCTGATCATCTACCTTTTCCGCAATGGCTTCAAGGGTACGGCCCTGCTCACCGCCCAGGAAGAAGCTGGTCGCAGTTGGCGCTACGCACTGTCATGGTTCCAGCGCGGGGACATTATGACCTCGCGCTTGCTCGTGCTCGACACCAGCCCTTACCCCACGCCCGAGGCCGCCGCCGAGCAGCAGCTCGTCTTGCGCAACAAGGACGCCACTGCCGGGTTCGACATGGGCTTCACGCGTGAGATCACGGGTCTATGCGACCGACTCGGCATCAAGTATTCCTTCAAGGACGCCTGGATCGATGCGCAAAACGCCGACCGCCCGAAACCGATGTCCCTTGGCCGCACCGAGCTTGGTCGTCTCGTCGCAGCGACTGGCGGCGCGATCAATGGCACGACACTACAGATCCCCACTACCGGCTACCACACCGCCAGCGAAACCGCGACCATCGACTCCGTCCGCGCCGCGCTCAAGCTGCTGAGTTCCTACTTGTAGCTCATTTTCCGAAGTGGACAGCTTTCCTGTCATGATCCAAGCTATGGGTTAATTTATACCAAGAGCTATGATCAAACCCCATTTCCGCTTCCCTCTCCTCGCCCCTATTTTCTTTTTAAGTTTGCTATTGCAGGCTACTGCTGAAGAGCCCGAGCAATACGTTTATGGACGCAAAAAGTGGCGCGTCTCGATGCAGGTAGTCCAAACGCAGCAGCCGACCGCGCGACAGTGGGCGGCGGAAGATCTTTGGCGCGAGCCGCCAGCAGGATTGCTGGTGCTCTCCGAAACACACGAGACTGGCGATGGGGCCGACGCACTCTTTGAAGCTCCAAACCCATGGTTCGACTTTCACGGCCGAAAGGTGTTTACCGAGATGGTGAAACTGGACACCACTCGTCAAAATGGGCAGTGGGTTGTAGCAGTGGAAACTTCGCTGATGCTCACGCGTGACGATAGGCAGAAAATAGACGAGGTCTTAATCAACCCGCAATGGCCGACGATGCGGATTCACGGCGATAATACGGAACAAGTCCGGCTTAAAGAAATTGCCCGCATCGAAGCGCCAGAAGACGCATCGAGCCAAGAACTGATCGAGGCTTTGTCATCACCAACGAACCAATTGCAGCAGCCGCAAACTCCGTTTGATTTTGGCGTCACCTATGTGAGCAAAGTGGAAAGCGACCCGCTGGCAAATCAACTCGTGTTCTGGCGCATCGATGAGCTCCCCGGCAAACGCACTTGGGATAGCGAAAAGGCGCTGCCGGAGAAGTCGACCTGGCCTCGCCTAACCGCTTGGGACACGGAAACACAGACGCTCTACCTCGTCGAGTCCGACGGCCAAACGATCACCGCCCTACAATTTGCTTCCCTGGATCCCACGAGTCTTGAAACCAAAGTACTGTGGAGCATCAACCCGCGCGAGGCCCTCGATCTCTATTCATACCGGTTCCCGAATCCGCAAATGCGCTATCTGGGTGTTAAGGGTGACGATGTTCGCTGGACTTATGCAAATTCGCAATCCGGCGAACTGGATAAACAAACCGGCGAAGCCGAATGGCACGGGCAGGATTGATCGACTAAACTGGTGCCGAAGCCGCCATGCGTTCCCTCAAAGCCGCTAAATCCTCCACGATACGTTGCAGGCGCGTCTCGGGAATTTCGTTCAAGTCGTCGATGGTCAACATGTGCTGGCCGCGCCAGGTCTTGGCGTAGATTGCCCGAAACTCGCGGGCCACCGAGGCATGGCTCCGCTCCAGTTCCTCGGCGCTAAACTTCAGGCAAAAGTATTCGTAGCAAAGCAGCGGGCGACCGTAATCGAGCTGGCATCCCTTCCCCGGGGCAAACCAACCGGCCTCCGCATCGTAGTCCTGTGCGCGGTCGCCCAAAATGAAACGAAGAAACGCGCTCTCCACGCTTTCACGACAAATGTGCTCCTGGCAGCAAACGCTCGTGCACGTCGCGCAGTGCGGCTGATTGGTGATCTGCCCAATGTGCTGAAGCTGTTGCTCAATCTCAATGTGAAGGGTCCGAATCTGGTCGAGCAACGTTTCGCGCATCGAGCCACCATGCACAACACGCGAAGCAATGCACGTTTTAAAACAGACCAAGGAATTTCGAGCGGCCCCAGAGCAGGATTACGCTCGATACGAAGCCAATGACCAAAAGCACGATGTAGAGTGCAAAGAAAGACTTCTCAGACGAGGCGCGGTTAAATTGTTTGCCGTTCCAGCTCCCCAAAAGCGTCAGGGGAAAGAGCAATAGCGCCGCACCTGCATTGCCGATGTGCAACACGCCGAGTGCCACAAACGGAATGAGTTTGATCGTGTTTTGGATCAACAGAAAGAAATTCTGCGCCGCCACGAATTGCTTCTTCTCCAGCCCATGACGCACGAAATAAACCGTGATCAGTGGCGAACCGGAGTTGGCCACGGTTTGGCTCAGCGCCAGCAAGCTGCCCACGGAGAATACACCTTTGGGCGTTGCCGGGCCGCCACCTCCGCCAAGCTGGGCGATCTTATCGCGAAAACTCACCAGCGCCACGTAAACCAGCGACAAGCCCGCCACGACATATTCCATTCGCTGGTGGACCACCGTTTCCTCGCCCGAGGCAATCAGCGCCCAAAGGATCAACGCGCCCAGCGCCGTGCCTACAAACGCCGCCGGGATCAGCGGATTGAGCAGCTTGCGGTCGACATTCTTCCGATACTGCCAGCAGCCGAGACAACCAGCCGGAATCATGATCACCGCGATCACCGCCAGGCCATCTTTGGCCCCCAGCGCGAGCACCATCAGCGGCGACACCACAAAGCCGCCTGCCCCCAACCCGCTACGCGAAAACCCCATCAGCCACGCCGTAAAGATGGCGAGCCCGAGGCTAAACCAAGGCAGCGGCGGTTGAATCAGCGGAGCATAAAGAGCCTCAAAAGACACACGTTCACCATAAGGGCCCGAACATTGAGTGTCACGCCTACTTTAGCTCATAGATGACTTCATTGCGTCGCAGGAATGACGGCATAAAGGGCGGATCGTAAAACGCATATTGGTAATCACCGTAGGCCATCCCCTGCCCATCAAGGAAGTTAGCTAAAAATCGACGCTTTTCCTCCAAAGCTTCATCCGACCACGAGCCTGAAGAACGGTAAACGGCCACGCGCTTGCCCTCAATTTCGCGAAGCCGGATTTGCTCATTCTTGGGCTCAGGCAAAGTTTGCAATGTGAAACGCTCTGGCATGACAAAGGCAACTACCCATGCTTCATCCTCGGGCCCAGGTTTCTGAGTGACCGGCGCCGTCATTTCAATCTCCGTCGACGCGTCCTCTGCCTGCTCCTGCGTCACTGGCGCCGTCATTTCGATTTCTTCGCGGACGGTATTCTCGCCGCTAATGTAATTAAAGAGAGGCCGAAACGCCTGATTGGCGGCCTCACTCCGACTGCCTTCCACCGTCACTTCCGCTACCAACAATTGCGGATACTCCCGCACTTCAATCGACTCTTCGTCAAAAGTCTGAATGATCTGATATTTCGGCTCTTTCACATCACCCACGGTTCCACAAGCACCAAGGCTTAACGCGGCTATAGTGGCCAACACGAGCCTGAACCAAGACAAAGCAATCGGTGACATCATGACAACCAATCTGCATTTTCTAAAAAATCAAATCGTGCTGCCAGACTGACCTCTGCGGGCCTTGACGTGGGTGCATCGTGCGTCAAAGGCCACCTGCGCCTGACCTTGAGCATGGCTTCGACTGCAGCTCGATGGCTCAATAGCAATAACAGTTTACACTCACAGCGCTCAGGAGTTAGGCGCAGCGCCTTGTTCGGCCTCTGATTGATTCTCGGGCTTGTAGATGTCAGGACTGTCTTGACGCATCACCTTCACGATGGCGGTGCTAAACGGAGTACGTTCGGAGCTAGTTCCTCCTTCAATATACCTCGTTTCGGACGCGCCAAATACACAAAATCCAGCAATCCTCAATCTCTCCAACTCTTGCTGAAGCGTAAAAGACGCTCTAACTCGCTCTCCTGACTCCAAATCATCGGAAACCTTACCCCAATCCTGTAGGTTCTGAAGAAAATCACTCACTAATCCAACCTCGTCCTCAGTTTCGAGTTCCTCGTAATCGAATAAATAGCCGCTCGCCTGTGCGACGAGATCGAACAGACCCTTACCGGTAAAAATCGGGTGAAGATACTTTGGCAAATTCTCGCGACGTCGAGTGATTCTCAGAGGTCGATTCTCGGGTTCATCTAGTTTCTTTGAGACCCATTCTTCGTGATTCTTTTTCATCATAAGCAGGATCTCCGAGTTATATGTGTCTACTTGGTCATCCACCATCTTGTGATGAGTGCGACACAGAAGAATAAGATTCACGTAGTCATCTAATAGATTTTTCGGATAAGTTGCGTCATGTCTCGGACCCGATTCTGCTGCTGAGATTATGTGGCACTCTTCTCCAACAATTGACTCGTCATCATGCGTAGTGGCAGCCACCACGAGCGCATTCTTACATATCGCACATCGATTTCCTGAACGCCCCCAAAGGACTTTGCGTGTTCTATCGGTAATAGCCATTTTTAGCAACGTCGAGGAGCCTCAAGAAGTGAAGCGCGGTACGCGTAACTGAATTGAGACCTCCGATTGGTTGGCTTGGTTTTTATGTAACTATGAATCAAAGGGCTCTTCTCCATACTTCCGGATCATTTTTTTCAACAGTTCTTTTATCCGATGTTGTCTATGCAGGGGAAATACTCCTGTCCGAGAAAACTCATTATTTAAGAGATCCCCTTCACCTATAAAATCGTAAACTAGGTCATCATCTACGAGGATCTTGATGTGTGAAGTGTGCTCGTTCAATTCCTTAACTCTATGATCTTCGACGAATGCTGTAGCCAGAAAACGCATCGATGTTGGTGTCGGGTCGATTATTTTTCCTTCGGGGGATTCCCATACATCATGACTTCGGGCTTCTAGGTATAGTCCGGGCCATTCCGATATGTGCCATCCTGCGATGGATTTACCGCCATAAATAGACACGATTGTTTCAACATTTTGGACGCATCGATGGAGAGAGGCTTTGGGGTGCGGGGCAAGCTGAAGAATGCGAGGTAAATTCCCTCCGCTTATATCAGAACAAAACATCCTGACGTGCTCGCGTTCTATTTCAGGTGTGATCATTTCTTTTGCCCAACAGTGTTTTAAGCAACCCAAACCTCTATTGGACAAGGCCAGCCTTTGCCGATGATGATAAGCTGGGGTGCTTGGCCATTAAGTCTTGGGGGACGGGAGATGCGCATCCACAAGAAGTTAACGAAGGGCCGTCAGGCCGTAAAGTACTTTGCAACGAAACCTGGTAAACATTTCGGGGCAAGAAGAGCAAAAATGCGTTCATGCGTATTTGAAAAGCCTAATGCTGTAAGTGAAAAAGAACCGCACTGTTGTTCTTACGATAACAGTGGCTGTACTGACCCAACAACAGTGGCTGTACTGCCTCAATAACAGTAGTGGCTTTTCCGAAACACAGCATAAGGCTTTTCGGAGAAACCGCATTAGGGTTTTCCGAAACAACCGTATAGGAAACTCCCAAACAACCGCATAGGAAACGCTATTTGGGCTCAGCTGCCCCGATTGGCACCTTTGCGCCGGCAGAGCATCATTCACCTCAGTTGGCCGCGCCGACTGTCACGCGGGTTGCGGGCTTGGGATGATCTACTGAAAGCCGTCCTTTGCCGCCAGCGAACAGAACAAATTGCTCCACGGGCAATGGTCGTAGCCGGTGTAGTCTTCGACAATTTCCTCGCCTGGCAAGATGTCGCGTGTTGCCGTCGACGTGAGCCCGTCAAAATCGAGTGGGCCGCCGCTGTTGGGCGTGAGGCTGTGGTTGACGTAGCGCGCGTTATCCAGACAGATGATGATCTTGTCCAGCGTCACCGAGTAGTAGCCGTAAATCAGGCAGGTATTCAGGAACTCCTGAATATTGGCGTTGCAATTGGAAGACATGATCGTTTCGAACTGCGTTTTATTGAGCATCAGAACGTTGTCCTGATTGGCTCGCCACCAAACCGTGCCTGCCGGGATAAACTCACGGGCAAAAACGCCCAAGCCATGAATCTGGCTCGAGCGGACTTCAACTAAAGAACCGAACGCGCCGATCTGCGGCGCCAACAGCGTGTTGTGCATGGTTAAAAGAACCTGCAAACACCTGTGGACAAAAAAACCGTTCCTGCCAAGAACGGTTTTTTGTCGGCATCCGAAATTTTACTTCACGTAGATTTCCGCTCCGCTTTCGGCAAATTCCTTCGCCTTTTCCCGCATGCCCTTTTCGAGCGCTTCTTCCTCGGTGAGGCCCTGCTTGTCGGCGTAGTCGCGAACGTCCTGCGTGATCTTCATCGAGCAGAAGTTCGGTCCACACATGGAGCAGAAGTGCGCGGTCTTGGCGGAGTCTTGTGGGAGCGTGGCGTCGTGGAAGCTCTTGGCCTTTTCCGGGTCGAGCGACAGGTTGAACTGGTCTTCCCAGCGGAATTCAAAGCGGGCCTTGGAGAGCGCGTTGTCGCGGTATTGCGCGGCGGGGTGACCTTTCGCCAGGTCGGCGGCGTGGGCGGCGATCTTGTAGGTGATCACGCCTTCGCGGACGTCGTCCTTGTCCGGCAGACCAAGGTGCTCCTTGGGCGTCACGTAGCAAAGCATCGCGCAACCGTACCAACCAATCATCGCCGCGCCAATGCCGGAAGTGATGTGGTCGTAGCCGGGCGCGACGTCGGTGGTTAGCGGCCCGAGCGTGTAGAACGGCGCTTCGTGGCACCACTCGAGCTGCTTTTCCATGTTCTCCTTGATCATGTGCATCGGCACGTGGCCGGGGCCTTCGTTCATGACCTGCACGCCGTATTCCCAGGCGCGCTCGGTGAGCTCGCCCTGGGTCTTCAGCTCGCCGAACTGCGCAGCATCGTTGGCGTCGGCAATGGAGCCCGGGCGCAGACCATCGCCGATGGAGAACGACACGTCGTAGGCGGCGCAGATTTCGCAAATCTCGTCCCAGTGCGTGTAGAGGAAGTTTTCCTTGTGATGCGAGAGGCACCACTTGGCCATGATCGAGCCGCCACGCGAGACGATGCCCGTCATGCGGCGCGCGGTCAGCGGCACGTATTTCAGGAGCACGCCGGCGTGGATCGTAAAGTAGTCAACGCCCTGCTCGGCTTGCTCGATCAGGGTGTCCTTGTAAATTTCCCATGTCAGGTCCTCGGCCTTGCCGTTGACCTTTTCCAGCGCCTGATAAATCGGCACCGTGCCAACCGGCACCGGGCAATTGCGCAGGATCCATTCGCGGGTCTGGTGAATGTTTTTGCCGGTGGAGAGGTCCATCAGCGTGTCGCCGCCCCACTTGACCGACCAGCGCATCTTTTCAACTTCTTCTTCGATCGAGGAAGCCACGGCGCTGTTGCCAATGTTGGTGTTGATCTTCACCAGGAAGTTGCGGCCAATGATCATCGGCTCCAGCTCCGGGTGGTTGATGTTGGCCGGGATAATGGCGCGGCCGCGGGCGACTTCGTCGCGGACAAATTCAGCGGTGATCTCTTCGGGGATCGAGCAACCAAAGCCTTCGCCTGGGTGCTGTTTGCGGAGGTCCGTGGACGGCAGACCCGCGCATTCGGCGGACGACATCATTTCCTCGCGCAGCTGCTGGCGCTTCATGTTTTCACGGATAGCGATGTATTCCATCTCGGGCGTGATGATGCCCTGCCGCGCGTAATGCAGCTGGCTGACGGACTTCACGCCCGGCTTGGCGCGGAGCACCTTACGGCTGCCGCGGGCAAAGTATTCAATGCGGTTGCGAGCGCCTTCGGACTCGGCCTTTTCGCGGTGCTTTTCGGAAAGGTAACCGTCGTCAATCGGCTTGAACTCGCGGCCCTCGATTTCCTCGACGTCACCGCGCTCGGTGATCCACTTTGAGCGGATGCTGGGCAGCCCCTTGGTCACGTCGCCATGAAACTCCGGGTCGCCCCACGGGCCGGAGGTGTCATAGATGCGGACTGGCGCGTTGGGCTCGGTGGAGCCGTCGGGGCGCTTGGTGTCGCTGAGGGTAATCTCGCGCATGGGAACGCGGATGTCTTCCCGGGAGCCCGTCACGTAGACGCGCTGAGAATTGGGGAACAGTGTAGGTTTGGCGGCGCCGTTATTTTCGCTCATCGTAATTAATGCCGGTTGCAAGTTTCGTTGGGCGACAACGCTACGCCCCGGCACGTCGCCGATTCGCAATGGGTCGATTGTCGCAGTGTGAGTTCCATAGTTTTCCCTTCGGCGGCATTACCCGCATCAGGTTCCAAGGGTTCGGCGAGCGCTCGCTGCGCCATCTCAGCCCGTCGCGACGGGCTCCCCAATGTGCTATCAATCGAAAATCAAGCCTGCCCGCGACGCAATGAAAAACTACGCGCGGCTCGTTGCGAGGCGTCTCCTAGCTTGGCATCAGGGCCAACAGAATCGCCACCAGAATCGCCAGGGCAATGCCTTGAATGATATAAGGGGTAATCTTTTCTGAGGAATTACGACTATCTTGCATAGGGGTATTATCGTCCATTTGGCCCTCAAATTTAAGGGGAATTTCCATTGTGCGTAAAAAAAATTTGGGACAGACTTATCCCATGCCTACAACCACCCGCTACCGCAAGAGAGTCGAATTCAGTGAAACTGATATGGCTGGTATCGCGCACTTTACGAATTTTTTCCGGTGGATGGAAGCCGCTGAGGCCGAGCTATTTGAGTCTCTCGGCACCCCCCTGATCGAGACCCGTAACGGCGTCTCCTGCGGTTGGCCCCGCGTCCGTGTACAGGCGGAGTTTCACGCGCCGGTGCAGTTTCGCGACGAAATCGAGGTGGAACTGACCGTGAAGCAGGTCAAAATCCGCGCCGTGGAGTATGCTTTTCGCATCTTTCGCTTGGGTGGCGAAGAACCAGTCCACGTCGCCACCGGCGCGATGACCACCGTTTTCGCCAAACGCCACCCCGAAACCGGTGCCATCGAATCGGCATCTATTCCGGACGAACTGACCGCCGCCCTGGAAAAGCTAGCGGTGCACCAATAAGGAGCGTCGAGCTCTTGCTTTTTACAATCCTGGGAAGTATTTGCCGTTCTCGGTGAACATATGTCGCATATATTGGTCCAAACGGGTAATTAATAGAGAAATATTCACACAACAAAGACATACATGCTAACTTCAAGATATTACCTTTTGCTAATCATAGTTAGCATATTTCCAGCTTTGGCTGGCGCACAGGAATCCACTAAGAACATCGGTCTTATCGGCAAAAATTATGAGCTGAAGCCAATGGACATCCTTAGGGTCACCGTCTACATGGAACCCGATTTAGAGCAGGAAATTCGACTCAGTCAGGACGGCACGGCAAACCTTTCCCTCATCGGCAACACCAATCTGGGCGGCATGTCGATCAAGCAGGCCAACAACCACATTACTGACCTCTATAACCGGGACTACCTGGTGAATCCGCAAATTTCACTTGAGTTGATGTCCTACACGGAACAACGCGTTTACGTGCACGGCCAAGTCAATACTCCAGGCCCAGTCGTGATACCGCCCGAGGAAAACATGACGCTCTCGCAAGTAATCAGTGCTGCGGGCAGCATGACTCGGCTGGCCAGTGATAAAATTCAGCTCACCCGCACTGACGCCGATGGCAAAAAGACGGTCACGATCCACTACTTCGATGACATTCTCGAAGATCCCGCCTCCAACGATATCATCATCAAAAACGGTGACTCCATCTTTGTGAGCGAGCGCTGGATTTAAGCCAAGGGTAGAATAAACTCAGAGCATTTTCAAATGCTGCTGCCGATGGAATGAGTGTGGTGAAAGTGCATAAGCTATATGCCAACTCCACATAGCTTTATCTAAAGTATAGGCTTGTTCTAGAACTTGTCGATGCAACCATTTACGGCGTTAGCAATTTCATCTGCGGTTTCTGGCTTTTCTACGGCTCTGGCAAGCGTAACGCCGCCAATCAGCATCGCGAGATAGCACCAGGCTTTTTCAACGGAGGCTGAGTCCACATCTGGATCCGCTACGGCATCACGCACTTGCACTAGCTTATTCTCAAACAACGACTTGGTTTCATCGTCACTACGGGATACGTCGGCCGAAAGACTTTGCAGACCACAGCTTTGACCGAGTGGGCAGTTGCGCTTCTCGTTCAAGTAAAAGTCTGCAAACTCCGAAAGCCAGTTCGCTCCATATTGTTCCTGATACGATAGAACTGCGGCGAGGAATGTATCGATCGAATCAGCGATCGTTTCACGGAAAGCCGCGTTTTTCGAGCCCAGATGAGCGTAGAATGCTCCTGAGGTGACACCTGCCTCTTTAGCGAGGCCGTCGACTCCAGCAGCAGCAAATCCGTGTCGACGAAATCCTTTATGCACAGACTCAAGGATACGAAGCCGGGTTTTCTCCTTCTTAGACAGTTTTTGTTCCATAATAGCTGGGAATACTGAGCCTGAGTGTAGACCGCCCTGTCAGGTTAGCAAAGCAAAAATATAACGATCACTATATTTTGAGTTTGACCATATAGCGATCGTTATAAAAAGTGGCCACCAACGTGATTGACCGGGTTTGGTCGACGCGAAACATAAACAAGGAACACAATGCCAATTGAGGTAATCATAACGGAAGGGCTCTTAGACAAAGAGTCTGCTCAACAACTCCATTCTTCGCTTAGCAAGCTACTGTTGGAGGTTCATGGACTTGAACAAAACGCCTTCATGCGTCCCAATGTTATTGGCGAAGTGAGCTTCATCCCTGAGGGATTCAGCTTCGCGGGATCTGTAGCGCAGCAAATTGCAATCGTCGAACTAAGAGCACCATCTTTTGTGCTAGCGACGGCTGAGCTACGGGAACGCTTTACGGCCGAGGCGACTCGGCTGGTTCACGAAGCAACTGGTGGTAATCTTCCAATCGACAACATCTGGGTAAATATGGTCTACGCGGTCGACGGCTTCTGGGGGATCAGCGGAAAGGCCTACACGAATGAAGAGTTGGGCCAACAAATATCGGCTGCCGCCAGCCTAGCCAACGTCTAAGCTTCTGAATCCATTCTTACGAACTCTAGCTGCTAGTTCCGGACACGCAGCTAGAGTTTTGCCTCACTGTATAAAGTGGATTCTGAGAAATGAATTCACCGAAGAACAATCTAGTAGGCGCTGGCTTGCGGACGCACCAGAATCATGCCTGTGCGGGCCATGATCTCAAGGTCCAGCCAGAGCGACCACTCCGTGATGTATTCGAGGTCGTATTGCACACGGGACCGGATCATGGCTGGCTCGGTGATTTCCCCACGAAAGCCATTGCACTGCGCCAGACCCGTGATGCCGGGCTTCACGAAATGGCGCTGCGGGTAGATGCGCACCGTTTCGCCAAATAACTTGTCGTGCTCGGGTAAATGCGGGCGCGGGCCGACGACGCTCATGTCGCCCTTAAAGACGTTCCAAAACTGCGGGAGCTCGTCCAAACTCGTGCGACGCAGGAACTGCCCGAACTCAAACACGCGCGAATCGTTTTTACTGGCCTGGCGCGCCTCGTCGTCGTTGTTCACGTGCATACTGCGGAACTTGTATATCGTGAAAATCGACTTGTTGTAGCCGCGCCGCTTCTGCTTGAAAAACACCGAACCGGGTGACTGACTGGCCTGCTTCGCCTTCACCCAGAGAATCAGTGGCGGCAGGAGAAACAGAATGACCGGGGTCGCGATCAACAGGTCCACAACACGCTTGATCAGGCGGTTAAAGGGATTTTCCAGCGGCTCCTCGCGGGGGACAAAAAAGGTGTGCGGGCCGTCCTTCAGCGAAGTTAGCGGCTGCTCGAAAAACTCTGCCCAGGGGTTATAAATCATCACCTGGCACCCCTGCTCTTCCGCGACACTCATAATCTGCTGGACCCAGCGCTTGGACTGACGGGTCTCCAGCAAAATGAGCTGGTTTACATAATGCTTGGAAACGAGTTCCTCGAGCTTGGCGACGTTGCCAATGTAGTCACTGCCGACCTCGGCATTGGCGTCAAACTCGGTGTCCACCAAGCCGATCAGTTCCATGCCCAACGATTTGCGGCTGTCGATCCACTCGCTCATGTTGTCATAGGCCGCCTTCTTACCAATGGCCAGGCAGCGCCGCATGTTCCCACCCTTGAACATCAAACGGGAAATGCCGCGCGGTAGCGTGGAGTTGATCGAGAACAGCATCAGGTAGCTCAGGATCAAATACGTGCCCACAAAGATACGCGAAATGCCCTTGTCCTTCGTCGCGAAGATAATGCCAAACAGCATCAGCAGCAGGATCGCAGTTTGGAGGTTCGTCACCTGAAAAATCCGCGCACTGTGGCGGCGAAACATCCCCGGTGAGAGCAGCGGGTAAAAGTGGAAAAAGATGATGCCGCTCGCCGAGATGCCCATCAGGTAGAGCGGGAAATTAATCAGATCGTAGTCGTAGCGATGTGTTAGCTCCACCCCCACGACTGCCTGCAACACAAACAGCGCATTAAGCGCCGCGATGACCACACAGCCATGCAACGTCAACAACCCTTGGGAACGACGATCGAGCATAGAAACTTGGCGCATAATCTAGAGTCATTTCACCATATGGCAACTGGTAACTATAGACCCGATTGGGAAATCCATCGATTAACCTCCATTTAAGGCCCGAAATGTCGTCCAGGCGTAGACCCCAGCCATGAGCGCAAAGAGCAGGCTGAAACCGTAATTGCCATAGCGGAACAGCGCGCGCTTTTGAACAACCGGCCCGATGTCGTAGTAGGTCAATGCGATCACCGTGCGCACGCCCCAATAGACCGTCAGCAAGCCCGCCAGCGCGGCCCCCAAGCGGGGCTCCTCAACGAAAGCATCCGCGAGCAGAATCGTGATCAAGCCAAAGGCGAAATTGAGCCCCTGAATGTAGCGGCTGTAGGTGTGCGTTATTTGCCGGTTCAGACGCTTCGGCATCGCCGCAACGCCGGCATCCCAATCCAGTATGCGGCGCACCCATTCGTAAATCAGCGCAATGAAGATTTGCCCCGCGCCGGCGGCGTAGAGCATGGCGGTATTGAGTGTGATGTTCATTTTACTTTGTAGGACAGAGTTATTCGTTACTTTGCGGCACAGAGTTTAAGCAGCGACTGGAGCCGGAGCCCCCATGGCGACATCGTTAAAGCCCTCGGTGAAGTGGGCGTGGGCAAACTGCGCCTTCTCCCAAAAGGGCAACTGATCGCGGAGCAGCTCATCGTTCCATTCACGAATACTCGCTCGTTTCATTTGCCAGGGTGGATGCGCCACGCGGAAGCGGAGCGTCTGGCGAAGCCTGCGATTGAAGGCGTTGTAGCGCTCAAGGACAAATTCGTTAAAGGCATCTCCCGGCTCCGGTGCGAAGGCGTATTCGGCATCAACGGCTACCCTGCCCCCGGCCAGTTCACCCACAAAGCGCCGATTGCGCGGGGCGTGCTCGTAATGCATCCGGGTAAAATGGTAAGGCAAACCGTAGGTCAGTGGGCCAACGATCCGTGCCAGCAGCTTGGGCACATATTCGCGTAGGAAATGAATGCCCGGCTCGCCATCAACAACGACATAGGTGCGCACATTGAGAAAGGCGTGCTCGCCCGGCTTGAGCATCCAGTGCGGCCCCCCTGGCCAAGTCTCGAATCGCAGATCCGTCATGCGAAAGAACACCAGCGTGACCACGGCTTTTCCCTCGAACAAATCCAGAAGAAACGGCGTGTGGGGCTGAAGCTCCTTCGGCTCGATGATGAAGTGCACCATCAGCGCATCGCGCCAGGCAGCCCTTAGTAGAGGGCCGCCTTCGGCGTTAATGGTTTCCGCCGCTCGCTCTTGCGGAGGAGGGTTGCGGCGAGGTGGTTTGGTCAGTTTCAGTAGCATGGCGTTGAGTTAGTTAGGCGTTTCGAGAAGTGCCTACGCTGGCAGCTCCTCCTCAACATGCGCCAACCATCCGCCCTTGGGCGCAGTCAGCATGGTGGCCAGTTTAGCGTCCCACTTTTTGGCGAAGGCCGCACCGGCGACCATGAGCGCATTCCAACCGAGCACGACATAGAACCAGGGCTCTCCCAGTGTTTCCGGTGCAAGTAATGGCAGAATGAGCGGGATCAGATTAAACCAGATGGTGTTTACCCAGAGCCAGTCGCGCGGTGCCCCTTTATTAATAAAACGACGCCAATAATCGACCAGCATCCAATACCCCATCAGTGGCACCACCGCTAGCACGATCGTCGCCACCAGATAGAGCGCATAGAAAGCCGCGGCAACTCCCAGTATGGTGTTGGCAATCGCCATGGTCAGCGCGATACGGCGGACCCGCAGGTCCAGCATGTAAAAATAGTCATTCATCTTCTTGTCCTCCAAAATCTTTAATTTCATACTTTCAGGATTATTTGAAAATCAGGTTCAAATAAAAGGTCAGCACATTGCCGCCATTGAAAAATCCCAGGGCGTGCCCCAGGCGTCGGCGAGGTTTGCGGCCATGAACCACCTGGTGGCCTACAGTTGGCTTGTGCGCGTGCAGGTTGTTTTCGTATTTTCGAGTATTTGTGAAAATTGCGTTCATAACTTAAATCTTTCTTGGTTGAATTGCTTCCTAATTCTGCCCTTAGCCGAAGAGCTTAAGGGCGGTGGGGACGACTTTGCTTCGCTCAGATCGAGAGATGCGGTCCATCACGGAGGACGCTACCGACACGAACTCGCCCAAGTCTTTCATCATCTGGTTAAACTCCTTGGCCTCGGCACCCTTCAGCTTTTCCGTGCGCGCGGCGCAGTCGTCGAGCACCGCCATGGCGGGCTCAATCTCGCGACGCTTACGCTCACGGGTGATCACGCAAAACATTTTCCAGACGTCTTTCTCGGCCTCGTAGTAGTCCTTACGCTCGCCCTTGACGGCTGTCGGCCGCAGGAGCCCCCACCCTACCAACTCGCGGAGGTTAGCGTTAGCGTTACCGCGGCTAATCTCCAGCATCTCCATGATCTGGTCTGTGTTCATCGGCGTGGGGTTCGTCATTAGCGCCGCATGAATCATCGCCATTGTGCGGTTGATTCCCCAAGCGCTGCCCATCGCGCCCCACTGGCGGATAAAATCTTCGCGGGCCTGTTCCAGTTCAGTAAGTGTTGTGGGGTTCGCTTCCATCATTACTTTCGATAATTTCTGAAAATACAGATTTCGCAAGCATATTTTCACATTCCAAAGAAATTTTGCTGCTTGAGTCGTTTTTCTATTGATAGCTCAACATTTACTTATACAAACAATACCAACGATAAGCTTTACTATTGTTAACATAAAAATCACAAAGCCGCTGGAGCGAAAAACGTTGAGCCGTCACTTGGCCCTGTTTTTGCTGACTGCTGGTTAGTCATACAAACTCGAAACCACAGCCATATGAACTTGGAAACCGCTATCGGACTTTTGCCAAACGAAGAACGCCGCGCCGTCTCGCGCGACCCATTCTTGATCGAATACGCCAACTTGAAGCTGGCAGCGCTCAAGCAGCCGATTGTCGGCGACTTGTCCAACTATCCGTTCATGCGCCTAGCCAAGGGCATTCTGGCTGAGTATCAGGAGCAATCGCGCCTGCTTGCCGATCACCTGAGCCCGGTCGACCAACGCGCGCAGGACTTCATCGACAAATATTTGGCCGACCTGCCCAAGGAAGAGCCGCGCCCGCGCCTGCCCTCCAACACCCTTTGCCTGGACCGCCACGGCCTCGCCCGCGTGCTCTCCCTTCCGCCGGACCAGGAAGACTTTTCTTCGGACATCATCAATAGCTACCGCGTCCACAATGGCGTGCTGCACAATCCGAAGAACGACCGCCGCACCACCAAGGGCGTCTTCCACGTCACCGAAGGCGGCCTGCCGATTCCGGCCGACAAGAAGTCGGTCCCCAAGGTCACCTTTGCCCGCATGCTCGACGCCGCGCTCAAGCCGCCGTCGTCCCTCAAGGAGCTGCCCTTCACTTCGACGCTCGACAAGCCCGCTGAAGTCTGGACCTCCCTGCTCATGCGCCCGGTCGTTTGCCCCGGCGTGGAAGGCATCATCTCCGAAAAACGCTACGAAGTCCGCTTCTTTGCGCCGGGTAACATGGTCGCCAACCTCGACTTTGTGGAATCCATTTTCGGCAACGCCGGCGACCCCTTCCTCCCGGAAAACGACGCCGCTCTCGATGTGCGACATTGGACTGGTCACACTGGCTGCGTAATTCTGGCCCCCCACCTGATCACCCTGACCAAGCGCGAGCTTGGCCTGCCCCATATCGACGAGGCCACCGACCTCCAAAGGCGCGACGGTATGTGCTGGGAAAAGGAAGACGAGCTCTACAACGACGGCGGAGCCTTCAAGCTCACCTGCCGCGACGCCTCGGGCGTGGTCATTACCATCATCGCTGACAACTACTTCGGCTACTGCAAGAAGGAGGTGAAAACCCAGATCAGCTTCGCCGCGAATCTTTACGGCCTCGCCGAAGAAGAACACGCCGGCGGTGCCATCGCCTTCCCCAGCTATGACCTGGGTGAAGAATTCCGCCTTGCGCAGTTTATCCCTGAGCTGGACCACTCCTTCGAGAGTGCGATGAAGATCATCGGAGACAGCGCCACCCGCCAGCCTGAGGGTTACGCCATCGACAACAAATACCCGGACATCCACTACGTTCCGGCCGATACCGAGATTTCCCTCGCCGAGCAAACCGTTTGCTGGGGTAAGGGCGACGCCCGCGTCTGCATGCGCCTCAAGCCGCACGTCACCTACGTGCTGCCGTCGGGCTACAAGATCGAGATGCTCCGCCCGGCCACGGAAGGTCGTCGCTGGCGTCTCGTGGGCACCACGGCAGAAGGCACCTTCTGCCACAAGCCCTGCACCGTTTCCGGCGGAGGCAAGTCCGAGATTTCCAAGTCAATCTCCGACGCCATTATCTACGCGCCGGTTATCACGGCGGACTTCGAGGCAGACTTCGACCGCGTTGGCGAAATCCTTGATAAGGAATACGGCATGCGCTTCAAGGACGACTCCAAGAACCGCGAGCACGGCCGCCCGATCCTCGGCCAGGCCCGCACGCTCGGCTCCGTGATTAAGCTGCTGACTCCCGCGCCGGAATACACCGACGAATACAACGAGTGGCTGCGCGAAATTCCCTTCTACATCAAGGAGCTCGTCTTCATCGTCAAACGCTTCTATAAAGAAGACTGGCAGGGCGAATGGCGCAGCCGCTTCAGCGTGGACACCGTCAACGGCTCGTCCGGCAACTGGCTCAAGTATAAGGACATGCGCCTGATCACCCAGTACCTGCGCGTCGGCTACAATGCCGATGGCTCATGGCGTATCTTTGGTCTGCGCAAGGACTTCCACCCGGCAGCCAAGCTCCAAACCGAGGACGATATTTCCGCCGCCGTCGTCATGCCGTCGGACAAAATCGAGAACCTCAACAAGCGCTACAGCAACGCGTCGATCAAGTTCATCGAAAACTGCGAGTTCCGCCTTTTCCAACGCCCGGACGACGCCATCACCCGCGGCTACGACAAGCGCACCGAAGAAGACATGTCCAAGGCGGGCAACATCTTCGCCAACTACGAGGCACTCGACCGTGACTTCGTGCAGGACATGACCGAGGACTCCATCCGCTTCGAGCAATTCACCGAGCCGATGCAGACCGCGATGAAGGAATTCCTCGCCGATGAGCGCAGCAAATACATGGTGGTCAACTCCAACCCGCGCCTCGTCGACGGTAAGCCGACCAAGAACCCGCGCTACCTCCAGGACCGCGACGACCTCGTCAACCCGCGCAACTACTACCTGGGCGAGATGGGCGTGCGTTTGTTCCGCCGCATCGGCGAAGGCAAGCCCGTGCCCATGCCGGTCAACGCCGTACTGCCGGGCCGCCGCAACAACCCGCCGGAAAAGGGCATCCGCTCACTGGCGGTCTTCAACCCGATCCACTTCCTGCCGCTGCCGGAGTTCTTCATGGAGGTCATTTCCTCAATGACTGGCAAGAGTCCGTCGACCACCGGTGCCGGCTCGGAAGGCGCGCTGACCAAGGGTCCATTCAACTGCCTGCCGCCCATTGTCGATCTGAACAACGCCCTAGTGTCGTTCATCCTCACTGGCTACCAGCCGTTCATCACCGCCGCCGGTTACGTCGGCCCAAAGAACCGCGTCGACCACGACATTTCCCTCCTCGTGCCCGAAGTCTGGAGCCGCATGAAGCCACGCGAACGCGACCCAGAAGTGCTCATCGCCGATGGCATGCTCGAGCCAGTGCCGGATGTCGAATTCGAAGGCAAAACGGTCAAGTCCAGCATCCTCGGCTACCGCATCACCGACAAGTTCGTGCGCCACTACTTCGGCCGCGTTTTCGGTAACCCGGCCGCCGTATTGAGCGAAGAAATGCTCAAGCCGGAACTCCAGGGGCTCGACGTTTACGCCGACGGCATGGACAACATTCTGGGCGTGCACGAACGCGTCGCCGCGCTCTACTTTGAGGACGGCTCCATCGAGGGTGCCTGTCCTCCTCTCAAGGCCCTGCTTCACATCATGAAGGACGGCTCCTACGAGGGCAAGACGCTCGCCGACGCCGAGATCCGCGACCTGTTCTGCCGCAAGAAAATGATGGCCAGTGACTGGTATCAGGCTCGCCTGAAGCAGCGCCAGGACGTCGAGGTAAAGCTCTGGGAGCGCCACGAGACTTACCTCAACGAAGCGATTGCGAAGCTCACGGACGGGAAATATTCGGACGAGACGCAGGAGCTCAACGCCCGCCTGCAGCACGCTATCGAAACCCTCGGTGTCTTCCGCGCCGACGGCCGCGTGAAACAACTGGAGGGCACCCTGGGAACCGACCCTTACCTCTATCAATAAACAGCTTAACGCCAGCCCGGGTTGAAACGCTATCAACCCGGGCTGTCTTCTTTTAAATAATCCCAATGACCCCAACCCTCATCGTCGGCCAAGGCATGGCTGGCAGTGTTTTGGCGTGGATGCTCCACCAGCGTGGGCATCAGGTTCGCGTGATCGATGACGGGCACCGCACCAGCTCATCGCGTGTTGCCGCGGGCATGGTCAACCCCGTGCAAGGCCAGCGTCTTAACCTCGCCTGGCGCATCGAAGACTGCCTCCCGGTTGCTCAAGATTTCTTTCGCGAAATGGAGGCAAAGTTCGGACGGCGGTTTTTCCACACGGCCCCCATTCTCCGCCTGATCGACAACGACAAAGAGCGCGACTACCTGGAGCAACGCCGAGACGACGAACGCTTTCGCCCCTACCTTGGCAACTTCGAACCCGCTGGCTCCAACTCACCGCTCAACGACGAGTTCGGGGGCCTGCAAATCAACCACAGCGGCTACGTCGAAACCAATCCGCTGCTCGATTGCCTGCGCGATTACTTCACCGACCAAGGCATACTTTGCAACGCAGAGTTTCAACACGACGAGCTCACCGTCGACGACAGCCATGTCCAGTGGCGCGACATTTCCGCCGAGCGGGTCATCTTCGCCGAAGGCTTCCGCATCCTGCAAAACCCGTGGTTTGCGGACTTCAATTTCCAGCCCAACAAAGGCGAGATTCTCACCATCGCCTCCAACCACGCTTTCCCGGACTACCCGATCAACCGCAGCAAGTGGATCATTCCCCAACCCGACGGCACCGCTTGGTGCGGCTCCACCTATGGCCGTGGCCAAACCGACTTTGAGGCGACCAACGAAGGCTGCGCAGAAATCCTTGCCAAAGTCGCCGCCACTTTGCCCACGCATACCTTGAGTGTGGTCGGCCAGCGTGTCGGTGTTCGCTGTGCAACGGGCGACCACATTCCACGCGCGGGGTTTCATCCAGACCACCCCCGCATCGGCGTGTTCAACGGCTTCGGCTCGAAGGGTAACGTATTCATCCCCTGGCTGGCTCAACACCTGACGGAGCATCTGCTAACCGGCGCTCCGCTACCTGAAGATTGTGATTTTCGTGCACGTCCTCCCCGCAAGAAACGAGCCTGAGGCAAACGCTTTAGCCTTTGTTGCCTGGCTCGGGAATGAGTTCGGCCAACACCTCGTCGACTTTGCTATTCTGGCAGTCCGCCACAATAATATTTCCCTCACGATCAATGATAAAGTAGTCAGGGTAGCCGTTCACTTTATAAGCCTTTGCCGTCTTGCCTTCACTGTCGATCGCTACGGGGTAAGCAATGCCCTTCTCCTTGATCATCGCTTGAGTTTTCTCCGAGCCTTTGGGGTGCGTGATCGCGATAAACACAACGTCATCCGCATACTTCTGCGCCAACTCATTATTGTGTGGAATGCTGCGGACGCAGGGTCCACACCAAGTCGCCCAAAAATCAAGGACCACAACTTTGCCCTTCAGCTCAGACAGTTTCAGAGGCGCAGAGTTCTCCCAATCGGTGACTTCAAATGGCGGCGGCGTAGACGAGTCCTGCAAACCAGCAAGCCGTTCGCGCTTGGCAGCGTCCCCTTCAAAGGCGTATGAAAAATTAGATTCAGCAGTGACCAAACCAGCGGCCAACGACACGAGGATAAGGAGTAGAGATTTCATCATAATTTTATTTAACAGTTTTCACCGAGTTAAGTAAACACCGAACATTCATTGTTCCCACCTGATTAACACGCACCAACACCATGCCCCGCTTAACCCAAGTCGCCCACGATCAGTTAGCCGCCGTTGTCCAACCGGGCAGCTTCACCATCGATGCCACTGCGGGCAACGGGCACGACACCGCCTTTCTCGCCAAGCTCGTGGGTAAGGCGGGCAAAGTCATGGCGATCGACAAGCAATTGCAGGCGCTGATCAACACCGATAAACGGCTGATCGACGAAGGCCTCCGCAAACAGGCAATCCTGATCCAAGGCAGCCACGCTGACATGCTCGACTACGCGCCGACGCCCTGGATACACGGCGTCAAAGCCATTGTCTTCAACCTCGGCTACCTGCCAGGCTCGGATAAATCCGTCAACACCAGCGCGGACTCCACCCACGCGGCGCTCCACGTCTGCAAGAAGCTTCTCGCCCCCGGTGGCTTGATTTCAATCCTCATCTACCGCGGCCACGACGGCGGCCATGACGAGGAATCCATGATCATTCAATGGGTCGAAGCCAACGCCGATTTCTTTGCCAAAGTCGAATGGAACGACGGCGACCACCCCACCGACGACAGCCCGCGTCTTCTCAGCTTGTATTATTGAGCCCTACTCCTGCCAGTGCTGCCAGTGGAACTCCGCCACGCCCACGCTGGCCGGGTGCCAGAACTTCCAGTTGTGGCCGCCGGCTGATTCTTCGTAGGTCAGGTCGAGGCCCTTCTCCTGCGCGAACTGTTGAAACTTGTGGTTTTCGTCCAGGAGGAAATCTTCCGTACCGATGTGCTGATAAATCGGCGGCAACTTCACGCCGTCGGCCATGTGCTTCTCGATGAGCTTGTAGTGATCCAGCGACTCGTAACGCTCGGGATACTCGTCCTTCGGGCCGAGGTAATTCTGTATCCGCTCGCTGGCCTTGGATTCGGAGCCGGAGAAATCCATAAAGGCCGACGAAAGGCCGCTGATCGATGAGAACATTTCCGGGTGCGCCAGCCCGTAAGTCAGCGCGCCGCTGCCACCCATCGAGAAGCCCGTCACCGCGCGCTTTTCAGGATTCACGCGGTACCATTCGTCGATGGCCGGTATGAACTCGTCGAAAAAGAAAGTCATGAACTTCGAAGTCTTCGGCTCCTCGGACTCACGCAGTTCTTTGTCCCGCTCGGTCTTCACTGGATAAAATGAATCTATGTAGTATGAGCCTATGTCGCCATCGAAACAGGTATAGATGAAGGGCGTCTTCGTCAGTTGCTGCTGGAGCTTGGGCATCGAGGCCCAAGTATCGTAGGGGGCGCCGTAGCCGTGCAGCGTGTAGAGAATGGGAAAGGTCTCCTGCGAGTCTTGGGCATAGGCCGGCGGCAGCACGACGACCACCTTGATGTCGCGGTCCATCGACGGCGAGTGCATTGTGAAACGATCCACCTGACAACCTTGCGCGCTAACCTCAGTCTCCACATCGGAGCGTTTGAACGGCTGGGCAGCCGAAGCGAATAAGGAAGACAGCAAGAAGACTAAAAGCAATCGGGGGAATATCATGTTAGACTACGATGGTGGATTAACTGCTAATTTGTCAACCCTCACGGATGGCTTCATGCCCGCTAGATTTTTAACCAACCACTGATAAATCCTAACTAATGCTGGCTATTAAGGAAACAGCTGCTATGGTATAAGGTCACTACTATTTCAATTTCCACTACTGCACAATGACGTTAGGCCGCATTTTCTGGCAGCGCATCATCCTGGTATTTATTGCCTTGGCTCTGCCCAGCTCAGGTTTCGCCGCGCCATTCACCGTCGATAAACGGAACAATCTCTGGAATTCCGCGACGCTCTTTTGGAACGACCTGCTTACCTCGCCGCCCAGCCAGGAAGTTCCGCTGGGCACAACTATCAGCGGCTTTTCTTCCGAGCTAACGCTCAGTGTTTCAGCAAATAACGGCAACACGCCGCAGATCGTCCAGCGTGACGACACCGCCATGCCTGGCGTGTACGCCACATGCGGCCCGGAGAGCAGTTTTCAGCTTAACCTGTCCAAAGGCGTGCAGGGGTTTGGCGCTGTCATGGAACCCGAAACGCCGGCCAAGACCCGCTTCGTCATTGAGTTCTTCAGTCCGTCTTACCAATTCGTCTACCGCACCAATGTCATCAGCGACGGCGGCCCGGTTTACGTCGGCGGCATTGACCCGAAATCCGAGCTCTTCCTGGTCCTCATTTACGCGGTTGATGAAGCTTCGAAAGTGCGCGTCCCATTCTACATCGGCGACCTGGAATTCCAGTTGAAACCAGAGCTACCGCCCCTACCCGAGCTGCCGATTGACAGCTATGTGGACCTGGAGATTTCCCCGACGGACACCTATCTCCACCGCGGTCTGGGCGCCGTCAACGTCATCCCCGCGACGGATCAGGCCTCCGAGGATCACGACAATTGTATCGATCTCTTCAGCGCGTTTCCCTTGATGCGCGCGGGCGACATCCTGCTCTTTCAACGCAACGGCGCATCCTTTAGCAATGGCAAGGCCAACCACTTGCTCGGCGTGTTCATGGGAACCAATGAACTACTTGCCGGCAACGAGTTCCAACGCATCCCCGCCCCCGTGAAGGCGGGTAGGTCCGTTTACACAAACGAGGTTCGGGGTCAGGACGCCGCATTCGCCACGCCCACGAACATCGCGCAGGACTTTCTCATCAGCACCAACACCTTTATCTCCATGCCCACTGGCGCGCGCTACATCTTTTTCTCCAAGAGCGTGCCCACCGCAGCTGGCGGCCCGCTGAGCGTCCGCATCAATCACATTCAACGCCTGCCCTACCTGGACTACCTTTCCGCAATGGGATTCTACGGCGAGAACGCGGCCATGAACAGTGACCTCGACGGCGACGGCCTAACGCTGATTGAAGAGTTCGCCTTCGGCCACGACCCAACCGTCGCCGACCGCGAGCCGCAGGACTACGCTTTTGCGCCGAATGGCTTCCTCAGCAGCGGCAACCTGCGCATTGCATTTGGCGCCCGCACCGGCGTTCCCCTGCTCTACCATGCGGAGTTTTCCGACGACATGGTTGAGTGGGATCGCGTCTCCAACATCGGCGCTTTTCTTTACGATAATTCCGGGCAAGACCGCGCAGTCTTCGCCATCGACGATCCCGAACCTGGCCCCAGTCGCTTTGGCCGCATTGTGATCGAATACCTTCCGCCCATTCCCCTTTAAACCAAGATTCCACGCTTATTATGAAAAATCACTTACTGCGTTTCCTCGCGTCGATAGCTCTCGCCCTCTTGCCGTCCAGCCTGCTCGGCCAACAGGTTAACTATTTCATGTCCATAAACGGTCCGGCAATCGAAGGCGGCAGCCAAATTGTGGGCTATGAAAATCAGATTGAGCTCTTGTCCTACAGTTTGGGCGTCAGCAACAACCTCGTCGTTAACTCGGGAGGCATCTCGTCTGGCACATCCAGCTGGAGTGCGCTCAATGCGATCATCGAAACCGACTCAAAGGCCATCCCGGATCTCTTTCTGCTCGCCGCCAATGGCGCCAAAACTGAAGAAATTATTTTAACCGGTGTTAACTTGACCGGCCCATCGGGGAAAATTGAATTCCTCAAAATCACCCTGGAAGATTGCTATATTGCCTCCGTTGACCTCCAAGGCGCGGACGGCGACCGCGGCGTGTTCTCAGTCGACATTGCTTATTTAAAGATCACGATCGAAACGAAGACTGTTGATCCCAAAACTGGCGAAGCAGGCGATTCATTTTCCATGGGCTGGAATCTGGAAACCAACGAACCACTCTAGGAGGCGCTCAAATAGAGGGACACCGGGTGCCACCTTTTCCAACACCCGCTAGCCCTGAAAGAACCCGCGCTGCTTTTCCGAGATCGGCAGGCCGACCTTTTCCATCGCCAGGAGCATATCCTCCCACACGAGGCGCTTGGCTTGGTTGGTCTGGTTGCGGAGCAGGTAGCTCGGGTGGTAGGTGATGATCAGGGGCACGCCGGAAAACTCCAACCACTGCCCGCGGACTTTGCCCATGCGGCGGTCGGGGTCGTAGCCGAGCAGTCCGTTGGCCGCCGTTAAGCCGAGAGCCACAATCACCTTGGGCTTTACGATTTCCAGTTGGCCGATCAAATACGGCAGGCAGTAATTAATCTCGGCCTCGACGGGGGCGCGGTTGCCAAAGGGCTTATCGTGCTCGGGCCGCCAGTTCATGATATTGCCGATGTAGACCTGCTCGCGCTTCACGCCCATGGCGCCGATGATCTTGTCGAGCAGCTGACCAGCCTTGCCGACAAACGGCTCGCCCTGGATTTCCTCATCTTCGCCCGGCGCTTCGCCGCAGAAGAAAATGTCCGCATCGAGATTGCCGACGCCAAATACGACCTGCTTGCCCGGGCGCAGGTGCTCGTTGCAGACTTCGTCGGTCAGGACCTTTTCGCGGAGCCAGTCCCACTGCGCCTGCTTGTCGCCCTCTGGAAGCTCGAACGGCGTGGGCGCGGGAATCTCCTTCACGCCCTCCGGCAAGCCCTGCCCCTTTTGCGCGGCTTTCTTGGCCGCCACTCCCTGGCCTGAACGTGTCGAAGGCTTAGAGGCAGACTGCGGCTTTTCGGCATTGGCAATGAAATCCTTAATCACGTCCGCATCCTGCTTAATGCGCGGACGGCGCGATTGACCATGCTGATGCTGGGCCTCGAACGCGGGCTCGACCTTGCGGCCCTGTCCCGAGCTTGCCTCCGGATCAGGCAACGAACCCGCTGGCGCAGCCGCACGGATCTCACCGACTTTGGCGCGCAGAGCATCCAGCGTCCCTGGCTCCAGGTAAACCGAGCCCTGCCCGGCATCTCGCCAACGCTTGAGTTCCTCGACAACTGCTTCCAACTGAGCGCGCATGAGGAGAGGAAAAAGATTAAAGGAAAAAGATTAAAGGAAAAAGGCGCGGATGGCGTAGATTGAGGTATGAATCCCCTGACCGAGCGGTTCGTTTGAGATGTGCTGGAGGGCAATACTCCGTTGTTGCCACCCTTTGCCCGCTCACGCTGTTTGTTCCAGAGGGTGGCAACAATAGAATGTTGCCCTCCGGTAAGCCAGAGATGAAGGCTAATTCTCCTTCAGTCCATCTCTCCGCCCAAGCCACAGATACAGCTGCAGCGGGATACTGAAGGCCATGCTGCCGAGTAAGGACATGCAAATAAAGAACCCCCAGCCGGGCTTCTTCAGGCCGAGCTTGGCGATCAGGAAGGCGAAGAAAAACATCAGTAGGAAGGCCTCGGCCATGAAGACCTGGGCCAAGCCGTTGCTCATGCCGGCATCATACGTCGCCTGATCAGCGAGTGCGATATAGAGGAACGGACCGTTGATCACGCAAAAGCCAAGGATGGCGAAGATCAGGAAAACGGGACGTAGCGGACGGATGGAGTCGAGATTCATTGGCGGAATTGAGTTAAACCTTTCGCCACAGAATCCCATCCGTCTACTCCCGCAAACCGAGCTTGGCGGTAGAAGCTGCGACACTAGCGGCTATTCCGCTGACTGATGCGCCTTCACCCAACGCCGGTGCCACACAAACAGCCAGAGCCCAACAAAGCCCGCCAACGCAATGTAAGTTGTCGGCTCGGGGATCGGAGTCACACCTGCGTAGAGCACAGCTGAGTCACCCGAACCGCCACCCCAAGTCCACGTGTAGACCCCAGGCGTGATGCCGTAGGAAGCCAGCGACGCCCCCGTCCAAAAGGAAGTGCTGTTAATCGGCGTGCCCAACACATAATTTCCTTCCGTGTAGAGGCTCCCACCTGAGCCGTTAA
This sequence comes from Cerasicoccus sp. TK19100, assembly GCF_027257155.1. Taxonomy (NCBI): domain Bacteria; kingdom Pseudomonadati; phylum Verrucomicrobiota; class Opitutia; order Puniceicoccales; family Cerasicoccaceae; genus Cerasicoccus; species Cerasicoccus fimbriatus. Next base: position 667,100 of record NZ_JAPWDU010000001.1, on the reverse strand, counting down.
TTCCCGCAAATGGACCTGACGAACCACCTGTTGCAATACCAAAACCGCCACCTGAGCCGATCGACAACGGACCACTTAGGTTATTATACTGATTAAAACTGGTGCCAGTTCCAGCAACGAACAGTCCAGCCGAGGCATTCATGTTAGAGTTGCCCCCAGGCTGGTTGATTAAAGCGACGTTCAAGCCCGTGATACTATTCACGGACCCAGTCGCGGTAAGGACCAAATCCGATCCGACATCCTGCAATGAAAAGATCAACATTGCATTCAGGTTAGTTACTAAGACCAGTGGCAGAATGTAGCGTATAATACCCATATCCAGCAATTAATAACCCTACCATCTTGCAAATCAAGTGTAATTGCAGTCAGGGCCAAAAGATTCTTAGCTGATACATTCTCAACTGCAAATTAGATTGCGGGCGACCTCTATAAAAAAACTTCCGTGCGCGCTTGGCCTTGGAGGGGATATCTGCCAGATTCATACGTTATGCCCTTAATTGCGCAAAGCTGCCTCGATACCATCAACCAGCAAGTTAGCCTGGTGGACGTTGCGGGATTATACACGCAAATGAAGCGCGCAGGAGCCCAGTGGCGGGGCTTATCGCCATTTGGCAGCGAGAAAACGCCCAGCTTTTACGTCCACCCGGAGAAAAACGTCTTCCACGACTACTCCAGCGGCAACGCGGGGAACCTCTTCCGCTTTGTCATGCTCAAGGAAAACCTCAGCTTCCCCGAGGCCGTGGAATTCCTCGCCGAGCGCTACAACGTGCCGCTGGAATACGACAGCGACGGCATGACACCGGAGCGCGCATCACTGCGCAAAGAGCTGTTCCAGATCCACGAAGTCGCGACGGACTACTACCACCGCGCCTTCCACGCCGACCACCCTGAGGCTGAGTTTATCCGCGAATACTGGACCGAAAAGCGCCAGTTTCCGCTCGAAATGGCCGACGAATACAAAATCGGCCTGGCCCCCTCCTCCGGCGAAGGCTTTGTGAAATACATGGCAGGTAAGGGCTTCTCCATTGAGGCGCTCAAGGCCTGCGGCTTGCTTTACATTTACGACAACGCGCGGGACGCCTCCCGGGCCCGGCCCCGCTTCCGCGGCCGGTTGATGATTCCCATCCGCGACATCCAGGGCCGCGTCATTGCGTTCACCGCACGCACCACCGACCTCGTGCCCGAGGACGACAACTCCAAGGAAGCAAAATACGTTAACTCGCCCGAGACGCCACTCTTTACGAAAAGCAACGTGCTCTTCGGCCTCGACCACGCTCGTAAGCACATCGACGAGACCAAGGCCTTTGTCCTGGTCGAGGGCCAGCTCGACTGCTTGCGCTGCTTTCAGCAAGGCGTCCATGAGGCCGTTGCCCCGCAGGGCACGGCAATCACCGAAAACCAGCTTTCCCTGCTGCGTAAATACACGCCCAAAATCGAGGTGCTGCTCGATGGCGACCGCGCCGGACAAAAGGCGGCCATGCGGATGCTCCCACTGGCCCTCGCCGCCGGTCTGGAGGTGCATTTTCTCCCCCTACCCGAAGGCATGGATCCGGACGACCTGCTCCGCGATCAGGGAGCCAATGCCTTAGAAGAGCTCCGCGCCAAGCGCCTGAGCGCCGTCCGTTTTGCCGTCAATGCGCTACTGCCTAAACCCGGCCAGTCGACTCCGCGAGACAAGGCGGCGGTGCTGGAAACGATGTTTACCACTTTAGCCGGCTGCGATAGCGCCGTTGTACGAGGGGAATATTTGGACGAACTGGCGCATCTTACGCGCACTGACCGCTCGGCTTTGGAGACGGACTTCCGCCGCCACCGCCAGCGCGACCAGCGCGCTCAGGGCCAACCTGCGCCCCAGCCCGCCCAGCAGAACGGTAACACTGAAAAATTGACAAGCGCGGAGTCAGTCTTATTATTCACCGCTTTACATCGGCCAGATCTGGCCCAGCATTATGCACAAACCATTGACCATGAATGGCTTGACACCTCCCAACGAGACGGGAGGCTGCTTGGCCTTGTCCTAGCAGAAGCCGAGATTGATCAATGGGACGGCGCGGAAACACTGGAACCCCTTCTTGAAAATGAGGACGAACGGAACTATATTTACCAATTGCTCACGCGCGAACTTACTTTTGAAGACCCGATCCAAGCCGTTAATGAATGCATTCGCCGCTTATTCGAACAATACATCAAACGCGCCCAGCAAGATCTGGAAGAGCGTATTCTAAACGCTCAATCTGTCCCGCCTGAGGAAATGCGGAAGCTTCACCAGGAGCGCATCCGCCTTCGCCGCCTCAAGCTTCAGCCTCCCACCATTGAATTGCCCAACTAAGTAGACACACCCAGCAAAAACATGCCGTCCAAAGCCAAAAAGACCGCAAAAAGCCGTAGCACTAAATCCAGCAAGCCGCAGACCGCCGCAGCCGCCAAGGCCAAGGTGAAAGCAGCTACTAAAGCACAGGAAAAAGCTGCCCCTGAAAAGGCCAGCAGCGTCAAACCTGTCGCCACCAAGAAAGCTGAAAAGCCGGTGAAGGATGCGCAAGCCGCAGCCGACGCCACCGCGCACCTTAATGACAAAATCCGCATCCTGATCCGCACCTCCAAAGAGCAGGGTTACCTGACGGTGCAGAACATCAATGACGCGCTCCCGGAGAGTATCAACAACCCGGAAGAAATTGAGAACGTCATTTCCATCCTCGAAAACCTCGAGATCGACATCCTCGACAACGAAGAAGTCGAAAACTACAAGGCCCGCCTTGAAGAAGAGGAAGAAGAGGAAAGCCGCCAAGCCAACCAGGACATCCTCGATGACCCGGTTCGCATGTATCTCAAGCAGATGGGCCAGGTGCCACTGCTGACCCGCGAGCAGGAAGTCTCCATTTCCAAGCGCATCGAAAAGGCCGAGTCCAAGGCCATGGACCTGCTGTTCTCCGTTGGGCTGACCACAACTTACCAGATCGACCTCGCCAAGAAGCTCATCGACCGTGAAGAGCGTTTCGACCGCGTCGTCCTGGATAAGAAGATCGAAAGCCGCGAGGCGTATTTCAAGTCCCTGCCGCAGCTCATCGAGAAGTCCGACGACATCGAAGCGCGCTGCGAAAAGGCCTGGGCCGACATCCAGAAGCACGAGAACGACTCGCCCAACGAAAAGCGCGCCGTCACCCGCTTCAAGAAATACGAAGGCCAGCTCAAGCCGATCTTCAAGAAGTTTTGCTTCAAGATGAAGGTCTTCGAGGAGTTTTTGGACAACCTGTCCCCCACCCTGCGTGAGATCGAAGACCACCTCGACCACCTGGAAATTTCCAAAAAGGTTCAGCAGCGTAAGCACAAGAAGCACGACCCGGCTACCATCAAGCTGCGCCTCCACGACATCACCCAGATGTATCGCCTGGACGCCGCCGAGATGCTGGAGCTGATCCGCGAGGTGCGCCGCAACATGCGTGAGGCCCACCGCGCTAAGACCGAAATGGTAGAGGCCAACCTCCGCCTCGTGATCTCGATCGCCAAGAAATACACCAACCGCGGCCTCTCCTTCCTCGACCTGATTCAGGAAGGTAACATGGGCCTGATGAAGGCGGTTGAAAAGTTCGAGTATCGCCGCGGGTATAAGTTCTCCACTTACGCCACCTGGTGGATTCGCCAGGCGATCACCCGCTCCATTGCCGACCAGGCCCGCACGATCCGCATTCCGGTGCACATGATCGAGACCTTGAACAAGGTCATGCAGGTGCAGAAGCAGCTCCTTCAGGAACTCGGCCACGAGCCGACCCCGGAAGAAGTTGCCGATGAAATGGATCTGCCGGTCGAGCGCGTGCAAGCGATCATGAAAATGGCCCAGCAGCCCATTTCGCTGCAAAGCCCCGTAGGTGACTCCGACGACACCAACTTCGGTGACTTCATCGAAGACAAGGGCGCGGAAAACCCCTACGACATGACCGCCTACTCGCTCTTGCGTGAGAAGATCATGGACGTCCTCGACTCGCTGACCGAGCGCGAACGCCGCGTCCTGAGCCTACGCTTCGGCCTCGTCGACGGCTACAGCCGCACGCTGGAAGAAGTCGGCCGCCAGTTCAAGGTCACCCGCGAACGTATCCGCCAGATCGAAGCGAAGGCCCTCCGCAAGATGCGTCACCCGACGCGTATCCGCCAGCTCCACGGCTTCTTCGAAGGCGAGATGGACACCAGCGGCCCCGGCTTCGAGCACTTCAAGAAGTAAGGCTTCGCAAACTCTTTCATCAACAGCGTCGGAACATTCCGGCGCTGTTTTTTTGTGCCATCACACTCTCAACAACGCGAGTGCCATGCTTCATCCCCAAAAGATTGAAACCATGTGGAATATATTCAAAGCGCCTTACTCAAACTCTCAACATGAATGATTATACCTAAACCTCGGTGAAATCACACAGGCAAAAGTATTAAAATTGACAATATCAGGCGCAAATGGCCCTAATTAATCACCGCTCAGAAAAATAAAACGACCCAAATAAGGTCTGTACTACTGCACAATCATGAAGGGAATAACTCTACTGTTAACTTCCAGCATCATCACAAGTGCTTTGCCATCGCTATGGGCTGACGTCACCCCCGCTTATCAACTGGACCTCTCCGGTTCCGCAGGCAGCGATGGCTCTTACGGAAGCACCGATGATCCTGGCACTTCGGGAACTAGCGGCACAAATGGAGGTGACGCGACATTCAAAACGAGCGAAATCCAGTCAGAACTGCCCCAAAACTTGCCTATCACGATCATTAGCGACGGGGGCGTTGGTGGAAATGGTAATCGTGACGCCAAGGATGGCAGCGGTGGCAACGGCGGCAACTTGGATATCACCATCGACACTGCCCTCGATCAAGAAATCGTGCTACGACCGGCAGTGACGCTCTCTGCATCCGGTGGCGACACCGGAGGCGGTAATTTCTCGGATGGTTACGCCATGGAAAACATTACCCCCATAACCACCGTCGGTGGCAATGGCGGCTACCTGGCTTTAACCATCGCGGAAAATGGCAGTCTTCAGTTTGCTGGCCCCCTCACCGCGGGCATTTCGATGCAAGCTGACGGCGGCGATGGCGGCCATGGCGCCAGCAAAAACAGCCACTTCTGGGAGGACAATGACTACCCTGGCACCGGCGATATCGGCGGCAATGGAGGCGACGCCCACCTGACCATCAATGGCTCACTAACCGGAGAAAACCTTTCCCCCAGCGTCACCGGCGTCACCATATCCGCCAGCGGTGGCGATGGAGGCAATGGTGGCGATGACACGGCCGAAGGAACGGGAGTCGCCGGTGACTCCGCCCCTGCTGGAAGTGGCGGCAAAGTGACCGTGGACATCGGCAAAAAGGCGATCGTAAAACTTTCAAGCGACGGTGTCCCAGCGATCATCGCTCAAGCCAATGGCGGCAGTGCCGGCAGTGCCGGCAGCGGCGAAACGGGCACTTGGGGCAGCGCAGGCGGCAACGGCGGCAGCGTTAGCTTCACCAATTCCGGCCATATTTCTACTGACGGAGATGTAGCGCCAACCGTAACCTTAGAGTCAATTGGCGGCGACGGAGGTGACGGTTCCGGGGGAAGCTCTAACGATTACGGCGGCATAGGCGGTAACGGCGGCGACATCACCTTCACCAATGAAGGTAGCATCTCAACCACGGGCGACCACTCATTTGGCGTTGTATTGCAAAGCGTAGGCGGCACGGGCGGAAGCGGTGGCGACGGCATTTTCCATGGTGGCGATGGTGGTCAATCCGCCAAAGCGGGGACGGTAACCATTACTGGCTCAACCACAGGCATCACCGGATCCATTTCGACTCAAGGCGACAACGCCATCGGCATCATTGCCCAGAGCATCGGTGGGGGCAACGCATCAGGCGCGCTCCAAGTGGCGAATAATGCAGCTCAGGACAGTGGTTCCGGCGCATCAGGGGGAAGCCCCAGCGGTTGGTTCTTCAGCCAAGGTGGAGACGGCGGCACGGGTGGCGATGGCTCAAAAGTATCCATTCAAAATAACAACGCAATCACCACTGGCGGCTCCAACGCTCCAGCGATTCTGGCGCAGAGTCTCGGCGGCGGCGGCGGGCAAGGAGGCGACGACCAAACATCGGGCATCATCGTTACCGTTGGCGATGCCGGTAGCGGTTCCCAGGGAGGAAAAGGCGGTGATGTCACTATTTCTGATGTGATCAACGCGGATAAAAAACAATTTTACCAAGCCCCTATCGTAACGTCTGGCGTATCCTCCTCCGGCATCGAGGCCTTCAGCATCGGCGGTTCGGGAGGCATGGGCGGTGCGGCTTCGACCAATGACTACACCCTCGGACTCGGAGTCAACATCGGTAAAGGCGGTGCCGGCGGTGATGGCAACAATGCCGGATCCGTGACCATCGACTACCACTCCGACATCACCACCGAGAGCTCGGACTCCAGCGGCATCGTCGCTGTGAGTATTGGTGGGGGCGGCGGCAAAGGCGGCCAGGCCTCTGCCCTCTCTTCGGTGCTAAGCCTGCCAGATGTGCCTTCAGCCAGCGCCACGATTGGCATTGGCGGCGACGGCGGCGGCGGCGCAAGCGGCGGCAAAGTCCAGGTCGACACCCACGGCATGATTGTCACCAATGGCATGCAATCACGCGGCATTTACGCGAGCAGCATCGGCGGCGGTGGCGGCATGGGCGGCAACGCCCTCACTCAGACAAACACCTACGGCGGCGGCAAGCAGGCAAACGTGGGCGTATCCATTGGAGGTAACGGTGGCGATGGCGGCACCGGAGGTGAAGTGGATGCCCACGTCCACACGGACAGTGTCATCATTACCAATGGCTTTGCCTCTGATGGCATTCATGCCGTCAGCGTTGGCGGCGGTGGTGGCGATGGCGGCACCGGCTCCAGCTCGACCACCACGCCCAGCATCAAGCTCGAGTTTGCGGGAGACATCCAATATCTCTCCCTGTCCAATAGCACCAATATCGACACCAATATCTCGATTGGTGGCTCGGGCGGCAGCGGGAACCACGGTGGTAAGGTCAACGCCACCAATGACGGTACGATCATCACCGGTGCCAGCGACTCCCGCGGCATTTTGGCTTACAGTATCGGCGGTGGTGGTGGCGCAGGCGCTTCCGGGGCCAGCTCCAGTGCGCAGAACATCAATATCGGATTCAATATCGGCGGCTCCGGCGGCAGTGGCTCTCATGGCGATGCAGTCACCGTCAGCAACACCAAAAACGCCAACATCATTACCAATGGAGATGGCTCACACGGCATTCACGCGCTATCAGTGGGCGGTGGTGGAGGCGTCGGCGGAACCCAAACGGCGGACGCTGACTTCGAAGAACTCCATGAATTCGTGCAAGATAAAATCGAAGGTTACGTGGGCGAAAAGTTCGGCTTCGGCAAAGACATTTCCAAGATCAAGGACTTACTGAACAACAAGCTCAAAGACAGCGCGCCCGGTGTCGCCGACGACTTGAAAGACTACCTGAACAGTGAGGATGACGAGGAAGGCGACGATGGCATGCCCTCCATGAGCTTCAATGTTGGCATCGGCGGCTCTGGCGGCGCGGGTGGCGATGGCGGAACCGTCACCGTGACCAACGAGGGGAATATTGAAACCTTTGGTGATGCAGCCTTCGGTATTTTTGCCCACTCAATTGGCGGTGGTGGTGGCGCAGGCGGCATCGCTGGCCAAGATGGCACCACCTTCGAAAAAGACCTGTCGGCAGCGGACCCGTTTGACAACAACTTCGGCGTTGGCGGCACAGATGGAGCCCAAGGCGATGGTGCCGCAGTGACAGTTACCCACGCTGGTGAGATCACCACTCACGGACATTCTTCATTCGGCATCCTTGCTCAAAGCATCGGCGGCGGCGGCGGCGTGGCGGTCTTCTCCACAACCGACAGCACCTTCGGCTTGGATATATCTGGCCAGCTCGGCAGCGCAGGTACCAATGGCAGCCATTCCCAGAGCGACATAGTCACGGTCAACGTGAATAAGAGCAGCTCCATCGAAACCTACGGCTCCGAGTCTCATGGCGTCGTAGCACAATCGATTGGCGGCGGTGGCGGCCTTTTCCTAGTGAATCCATCGGATAGCGACGGCAGTAGTGGCGTCGCGACAGACCCCAATTTCGTAACGCAAATCGAGACGATTCTGACAGACAATGGCGTTGATTTAAATGACTTAAAGAATGACTACATCAACAGCCTCAACAACGCGACGGGGACGATCGCTCTGCAGCTTGGCAGTGATTGGAGCAACAACGGCGATGGTGGCGATCTGATCATCAACCACGATGGAGCCATTACAACGCACGGCGATAACGCTTTCGGCATTCTTGCGCAAAGCATCGGCGGCGGTGGTGGCCTTGGCTCCGATGGCGTAGGCACGAACACCCAGCAAACCGTGACCGGATACTTCGGCGCGGGCTACGGCAATGCAGGCTACCTTACGATAAACCTCGGCAACCGCGCTTCGATTCAAACCAGCGGCAAAGGTGCCGTAGGCATTTTCGCACAAGCAATTGGTGGTGGCGGTGGCTATACTGGAGCCTTTGAGGGTGCCGTTGACTCGCTCCGAGAATTCCTCGCAGCAGCGCCGGAAGGTGGTTCCAGCGGCAACGCAAGCACCGGCAACCTTTCCATCGTGATGGCGGATGAAAACGCCCACTCGGTTCAGATAAAGACCACCGGCGATTATGCCCACGGTATCTACACACAGAATCTGGCCAATGGCGGTGGCGCAGTTGGCTCGGCAGGCGGCATTACCATCCACGATTTCAACGGCCACTCGTACCGTGGCAGCAATACGCAAGGAGGCTCTACTGGCAATACCATCATCGATCTGGTGGGCACCATTTCCGCAACCGGATATCAAGCTGTCGGCATTTTTGCACAGAATGGTATCCTGGCCAGCGAAGGCACCGTGTTCTCCGACTTTAGTGACTCTTACGGAAGCATCGAGTTGACTCACAAGGGTTCCATCACGGGCGGCGATGGCCACGACGCGGCTGGCATCTGGCTCGATGGCGGCAATGACAGCAACAGCATCAACTACTCCCATGGCACACTCAGCGCCAAATCCGGCACCGCCATCAGCCTCAGCAACACCGGACAGACTACCATCAATAATAACCTCCTCGGCGTTATCATTGGCAACATCCGCACCAACGACAGCAGCTCTGCGATTACCTTTAACAACAACCAACACGCATCCTACCAGCCGGGAGATTCCATTGATCTCAATGGTGGAGTGTTCAATAATGCTGGCATTTTCGATATCGCTGGCCCGGGTGTCATCGGCAAGAGCACACTCAATGGTAGCTTTACTCAAACGCAGACCGGCGTGTGGAACCTGGACCTCAATGGCCGCACTTCTGAGAACGACATGTTAACCGTGTCCGGTGGCAGCACTTCACTAGCGCAGGGTAAGATCAAGCCCAACTTCGTCAAAGACGGCTTGCCCACCGATTTGAGCACGCTGAACGGCTCGGAATTTACCATCCTCAAGAGCGGCCTATTGGAGGACATCAACACTGAAGGCATTCAGATAACCCAGAGTTCCATGGTGAATTTTAGCATCGTGCAAGACAACGGGATCTTAAGCGACGTTCGCCTGAAGGCCAACGTGGATCCGCACAAGGCGCTAAAAGACCTTGGCGATTCTCGCCCCAATGTCGGCGCATCGGCCAACTATCTGAATGCGCTCATCAACACCTCTGGTGCACACAGCACGCAGGCCAGCACTGGCGAAACCGGCGAGCACATCACGCATTTGCTGAACATCAATTCGTCCGGCGAATACCAAAAGGCGCTGCAAGATCTGTCTCCGGAAGTCCATACCGCCACGCAGGCCAGTGCCGCACACAGTGCCAGTAGCTTCCAAAAGAGCCTGCACTCGATCCCGGTCTTCGTGGGCGACACGGCTCAGCTTTCCGAAGCCAGCGGTGCTTATGCGCGGACCACTTATACAAACCTCGAGCATAGCAACAGCCAACAGATTTCCGGCTACGACCAGGACGACACCGTGTTCCACTTTGGCGGCCAGCAGGAGCTGCACGATCGTTGGTATCTCGGCGGCGGCCTCAACTTCACCAGCCGCAATGTTACGGCCACCAACGTTCCATCATCCGGCAACGGTGACTACTACGCCGGTGGTGCCGTGGTGAAGAAAATCCTCGATGAGAATTGGCTGCTGTCCGGCTCCATGGGCTTCACCTACGGAGAGATGGATTATTCCCGTGTCGTTAATTCCGGAGGCACGCTCCGCACTGCCACCTCTACGCAAAAGAACTACATTTACTCGGGACGACTCCGCGGTGCCTATAATTTCGATATGGGCATGTGGTATATCCGCCCCGGCTCCAATATCGATCTGATGCACATGAACATCCCCGCCTACACTGAATCCGGTGGTGGCGCGCTGAACATGCACTTCAACGAGAGCAACCTGACGCAGGTAGGCCTGAATCCCGAAGTGGAAATCGGCGGACGTATCAACATCGACGATTCGGTGCTGCGCCCCTATGGCCGGTTTGGTGCTGAATGGTGGTCGAACTCCAATCACACCATCACTTCTCGCCTGGCCTCCACGCCAGCCGGAAGCCCTACCCTCACGACTTCCTACGAGGGCGATGACTGGGTCGGCAATGTGGAGATCGGCATCGACCTGATTAAAGCCGATGCCGCCGAGTTCCGCCTACAATACAACCTGGACTTTGGCCAGAACTTCCTCGCGAATTCCGTCTCCTTCCGCGCTGGCTTGCTGTTCTAAGAACTACTTTGCAGTGCAAAGTTAGTCCTGAATTTTCAGCCGGACGAACACGCTCTCCGAGGCCAGATCGGACTCGATTTCGAGGACCACTGGCTCGGTCGATGTCGCGCGGAAGCTTTCTACGGTTTCCCAAGTTTCCAAGTCGTTCGAGAGCTGCACTATGTAGCGATTGGATGATACCTGAGTGAACGACACCAACACCACATCAGTCGAGTCGGCCTCCCCGTAGTCGACGCCAGGCGTCGGCGTGCCGTTGTAGCTATTGGGATCGGTGCCGAGGAGCTGCTCGATTTTATTGGTCAGGCTATCGTTGTCGGGGTCAGCAGTGCTGGAGATCGATTCGTCATCGCCCTCCGGATAATAAGTCAGGATGTAGGCCATGTAATCCTGGTCGCCGACTTCTTCCGTCGCGCCGGAATACACGCCAATATCATTACCACTGAATTCATTGTAAGCCTTGGCATCGTCGTCGGGGATCGTTTCCGTGTCGGTTTCAACGACCAGAAAGGCGTCGTCAGTACTGCTAAGCTGCGAGGGATACGCCAGAATGTAGATCGTGTATGAGCTGTCGATGTCCACATTATAAAAGCGCCAGAACCCATCGGCATTCGTCACTACTTCCAAATCGACGCCCTTATCGTAGGAGCCGTTTCCGTTTTCATCGAGGTAAAGCGTTACCCCGGATACCCCTACTTCGTCATCGTCGAAGATGCCGTCTTCGTTGGTGTCTTCGTAAACATAACCTGAGATCGAATCGAGCAAGTTGATGTCGAAGTCGACTTCGATCGAATCGCCATCCACGTAAGTCGTGGTGATCAAGTCGAGCGAACTGGTGTTGGACTCATAGCCATAGGGAATGACTACTCCAACGGTCGCCTCCCCCTCCGGCACGTTGTCGAAAATATAATTTCCGTTGGAGTTGGTGATCGCCGCCAGGTCCACGCCCGCGTCGTAATCCAAGTCGCCGTTGACATCCAAATAAACGCGGAAGCCTTCGAGCACATCGCCCTGAATGCTGTCGTAAACGTTGCCATAAATCGACGGCGAGACCTTAAACGGCCCATAGTAATGCGAGTAAGTAATCTGCTGATGGCCGTTGTCGATCAGCGCATACATGTAATATTCGTCGGTCTGGTCTTCGCCGATATTTTCAATCGTCCAATCAACCGAGCGCGAGATTGTCCCTCCCGAGCCATCGCCATCGTAGCTGAGCTGCGACTCGATCACGGTGCCGTCGTAGTCTTCTGAATCCGTGTCGACGAAGATCGAAATCGTTGCGTCATCCGAGAACTCAGACGTTGAGAAATATTCCAAATTGATGGGCAAGGTTTTGCCGCTGATCAGGTAGGTATCGCTATTGACGGTTTGTGAATTGGTCGAATCGATCGTCAACGAATCAATGGCGATCGTGGGCTTGTCGTAATCATAATACGTGCGAACCGAAGGCGTGTCGAACTGCACCTGCGCATCCGTCGTATCATAGGATGACGGATAGGTAAGCGTGAGCGTATAAGTGCCGCCGGCCAATTCGTATTGCTGAATCTCGCCGTCTTCAGTGAAGAGATACCCCTCCGAGGTGAACAAGCCGCCGCTGCTATCCGCCAAAGTCAGCACCGGACCGTCGTCCATATTGGTCACGTCAGCGCTGTAGGAGTAGGTGCCCGTGTCGCTGTCGAAGGCCTGCTCATGTAGGACGAGCGGCGTTTCAATCGTGGCACCGCTGATGCTAACCGGCCCGGTGATGATGACGTTCATTTCTTCCACTGTCGTCGGGTCGGCGTCGGTGTCGGTAAGATCATACAACCCCCAGTCCATCGAGAGCGCAAACCCTTTGGCCTCTTCCGGCACCTCGAAGGTGTAAACCTGCTCGGTGTAATCCGTAGTCGTGGCAAAGAGGAACGAGCTGGCGAAAAGTGACGAGCTTTCGATATCGCTGATTTCGTCCTTAATGTCGGATATATCACCACTATCGATCAAGCTGATGTCGCTGTTGTGGAACTTGTATTTGATGCCCAATTCCTCAGAGAAGAAGATAAAGCTGATCTTCGTCCAACCGGCGGCAAAGCTGCTGGAGGTGTCGTTAAAGTCGATGAGTACATCCACATCGACCTCACCCAAATTGTCTCCGCCAATGAGCGGGATAGAACTCGGCACCCGCACCTCGGCCTTCGAGGCGGAAACGATGTATTCGTCGTCAATAAACAGTGAGGAGGATAGCAAAATGCCGTAATCGCTGGGAAGCTCCAGAACGCCCATCATGAAGTAAATGCCATTAGCCCAATCGATATCCATTGAAGCAATGCCAGTAGAAATGACGGACTTCCATTCGTCGTCATCCTCGTAGGCACCAACGTAAACCGCGTCCGTCATGGTGAATCCGGTACTGCTGATCGTAACTTCGCCTTCAATGTAGATGAGCGTCACCGTTTCACCATCGAGGCTGAATTGTCCACCGAACTCCAAGCCGATCGTGCCCATCAAAATAAGGTCCGCTGGCTGATCGAGGTTCTCCAGCGTCACGCTAAGCTTGGCCACATCGATGCCGGTATCGAGGATCTCGATACCTTCCGACGTGCCCGTGACTTCGTAATCCACATAGATCTCCGAAATCTCGCCATCGTTCACGCTAACCTCCGTGTCCAACGTGCCGCCAAGCTCCGAAATGTAGAGGTCCAGCTCGATATCCACCGAGACATCACTATGGCTCTCACTGAAAGAAACTTTGACCTCCTGCACCTGAGCGAAGCCGACATCGATGCTATCGATCTCAATGGAGATGTCGTCAATTTCCCAGGAGTTACCACTGATGATCAGGCCCGGCGTATCGCTGTCCCCCAAAGTCACGGAGACGTCCCAAAGCGTATCGAGCTCCACCTCGCCCGAGACGGTGAAAGTCGAGTCCGAGTAAGTGATGGTCAGCGGGTCATCATCCGGCAGAATGAATTCAAAGCCCCCAATGGAAATATCTGTCGCAACGCCGATGCTCAGCGATTTGAGGGCGCCCTTTTTAATTTCCAAGCCGGGCGTGTCGGAGTCGCCCAACGTGCAATCTAGCTCCTGGTCATCCACGGTGATGTCGATATCGCCATAGACTTCGTAAAGGTCGTCGTCGGAATTATAAACGAAGGTCAGGCCGTCATCGCCGAGATTGATCTCCATATCGTAAAGCGTGAAGTCGGCCGAGACCGTGGCGTCGAGTGAATCGAGCTCTAGGTGGTTGCTGTTATTCGTCACCATCACCAGCCCGGGGTCTGAGGAGTCGCCCGCGGTGATACTCAGCGTCTGGTCATCGAAGGTCACGCTCAGGCCACCATAGATTTCAAACGTGTCATCGTCGAAGTTGTAGCTCACGCCGAGGTAGTCGCCCGTCGTGGCAATTTCCAAGTCCGCCAGCGTGATGGAGTCCGAGATGCCGAAGTCAAAGCTCTCCAGTCCCTCATCGTTGATCACAAGCCCCGGTGAGTCCGAATCGCCAAGTGAGAAATCCACCGAGTCCGTGTCGGAGCCGGTGCTGATCGAGAGACTTGCGTCACCGTAAATACTGAAGTCGCCCGAGTCCGAATCATAGAAAAAAGTCAGTGGGTTGTCTTCGTCGATGCTGATGTCCAGCCCCAGCATGGTGAAGTCCGACGAGACCGAGGCCTCCAGCGAAACCAGCGACCACGAGCCGGAGTCGTCCTCGATAACAAGCCCGTCGTCGGCAAAAGCGACCACGAAAGACTCGTCTTCCACCGAAATCGTCGACGTGCCGCTGGCCGAGTAAACACCGGAGTCTTCAGTGAAGGTCAGGTCGTCCACCGTCACAGTAATCGGCCCAAAGGTGATGTCGTCAGTGGGAGCGGCCTCGATCTCGACCATGATGATTTCTAGCTCGTCCGCAGACAAGCGCGTCGTTGTGCCAACCATCGCCAAGGCGGCGAGCATAATAACAGAGAGGAAACGTATCATGCCGCCATCATGCCAGAACGAGCATTAACGAGTGCTTAACACCGAAACGATTTCGCAGCGAAGATACAAAAAAAGCCCGACCACTAACGGCCGGGCTTGATTAAAATAGTTGCTTGATCGCTTAGCTCTGGAGGCCGGCGAGTGCCATTTCCTTCTCGTCGAGAAGCTCCTGGTTGGACTTGGCGATCTGCTCCTTGGCGTAGTCGCTGAGCTGGATGCCCTTGACCACTTCCCACTTCGAGCCGTCGCTCTTGATCGGCAGCGAGGTGATGATACCTTCCGGCACACCGTATTCACCATTGGAGAGCACGCAGACGCTGTGGAAGTCGCCCGGCGCAGTCGGAGTGGTCAGGCTGACCACGGTATCGACCACAGCGTTGGCGGCGGATGCAGCGGAGGAAGCGCCACGCGCGGCGATAATGGCTGCGCCACGCTTGCCCACGGTCGGCACAAAAGTGTCCTTGAGCCAAGCTTCGTCGTTGATGACTTCCGTCGCAGGCTTGCCGTTGATCTTGGTGTTGTAGAAATCCGGGAACATCGTCGGCGAGTGGTTGCCCCACACGCAGAGATTGGAAACGTCCTTTACGAGCACGCCAGCCTTTTGCGCAAGCTGAGTCTTGGCACGGTTTTCGTCGAGGCGGGTCATCGCGAACCAGCGGTCAGCCGGAATCTTCGGCGCGTGCTTTTGTGCGATGAGGCAGTTGGTGTTGCAGGGGTTACCCACGACTACGATGCGCACGTCGTCCGCAGCGTTGTCGTTGATGGCCTTACCCTGGCCAACGAAAATCTTGCCGTTGATACCGAGCAGGTCAGCGCGTTCCATGCCCTGCTTGCGCGGCACGGAGCCCACGAGCAGCGCCCAGTTCACATCCTTGAAGCCCTCGTTGAGGTCGGACGTCTGCACGATGTCGGTCAGCAGCGGGAAGGCGCAGTCGTCCAGTTCCATGGCGACGCCCTTCAGTGCGCCGAGCGCGGGTTCGATCTCAATGAGGTTCAGCGCGACGGGCTGGTCCGGACCAAACATTTGGCCCGAGGCGATGCGGAAGAGAAGCGCATAGCCGATATTGCCGGCTGCGCCCGTAACGGCGACACGGATGGGTTTCTTGCTCATGCTTTTTGTGCGATAAGGGTTGTTTTTGTAGAGAACGTAAGAACTCATGACCGGGGATCAGGTTGAGAGGTTTTGAAAGAATATGAAAGATTTCTTTCGATCATGTCAACGATGACCTCGGCCAAGATTTGATTAAAACATCTAATCATCGCCCACGTGAAGCAGAAACGCTGATGTCGCCCCGATATTAGCATCGCTGTAACATGCTAAAAGGCCACGGAATCATGAGAGAGAAAGTGCTTGCTACGGATTTCATGATACATGAAATTAATATCCATGGAAATCTTAATGGGTCTAGACTTTGGGTTAAGCATGTTGATGTGGCTGATCTTCGGAACGGTCATTAATGCCTGCTTCCTCAAAATTTCCATTAAAGTCATTTGTAAGCGCCGCTACCCGCTAATCGATGCTTGCAGCGTTTCGATCAAGGTTGTTTTGGGAGTCGCCGCAATTCAAATGGTTTTTTGGCTCATCGGTATGTATACGCCTGAGTTCCTGCATATTCTCCTGCTTTTGCTTTATTTCATCGCCAGCTTCATTTTATCCGCAGTGATTAATGCGCGCTTCATAAACTCTCGCCGGGGCCTACCCATCGGCCTCAAGAGAGGCATCCTGATCCAACTGATACAAACCGCGCTCTACATCGCCACAATGATCCCGTTCTTTATTCTTGGGATACTCATCGGCATGAGTACCACTCCGACTCCGGTTGTTTAGTCGTAGATTCTAAGAAACCTATTCCGCGATTGCGTTGTCGAAAGGGCTACGTAAATCTTGGTCATTGTATGAACCGCTCCCTCCTCCTTGTCATTTGCGATTTCCTGCTGCTCAGCTTGCTGGCGCTGGCGCGTTTTGACGAGCCCGAGGACCAGACCGCGCCTGAGGCCGAGCAGGCCATTGAGCAGGACGCTATGGCCAACCAGGACTTGATCGACGTGCTCAAGATGTCCCTCGACGCCGAAGAAGAGAACCGCGACGAGCTCTCCACGGTATTGGCCGAAACCCAGGAGCAGCTCGAGGCACGGGCAAAGGCACTAGCCGAGCGCGAGGCCAAACTTGAGGAAACCCAGAAAACCGCTGAGCAGCTAGCCGCGGAAAAGGAAAGTTTGGAAAAGCAACGCGCCGCACTCGCGGCCGAGAAGGCTCAGGCCGAAGCCGAGCGCGCCAAACTCGCCGAACAATCCAAGGCTGCTCAGGAAAAGCTCGCCGCCGCCGAGCAAGACCGCGTCGAGCTGGCTAAATCTTTGGCTGAGGTTAAGGAAACCGCCGCCACCTCCACCGAGCGTCTGCGCGCCATGCAGAAAGAACTCGAAACCAAGGCCAAGCTCGCGGACGAACTCGCCGCCGAGCGCGAGCGTTTGGCCAGCGAGGTCAAGACTGCCGAGTTGGAAAAACAAACGCTCGCCACGCAGCTCGAAGTCACCAAGGCCGAAGCCACCGCCAAAGCCGAACAACTGGCCCTCGCCCAGCGCGACATCGAGATCACCCGCATTGAAAAGGCCAACCTACAGGAGACCACGCAAACACTGGCCGAAGGCGTTGGGCAGTTGGCGGAATCGACCGATCAGATTCGCGCGGAAGTCAAGCGCGCGCAGCCCCTCTCGATGAACACCATTTTCGACCGGTTCCAGAAGAATCGCGTGCGCATTAACTTCGACTCCACGGAAGCGGGCGTGTTTGGCAACACGAGCGAGAAATACCAACTCGACACCATTCTCGTGCGTGATGACGGTAACGTTTATGCCCTGATTCCGGCCAACAAGACCCCCTTCACCGAAAGCGGGTTGCGCGCCGTCACGGGCACCATTCGCTACGGAAACCGGGTAGGCCGTTTTGAAAGCCTCGGCGTCCTGGCCGCCGACCCACGCATTCTCACCCTGCGCCTCCCGGCGGATTTTCCCGACAGCTGGGGCGTCGCCGCGTTCAGTCTGGCCAGCGACCCGCTTAAATTCCCAAAGGCGGTCCTGGTGAGCAATCAGGGGAAGTTTGGCGAAGTCGGGTTTAAGCTCGTCGCAGCGCACCCGGAATACCTCGACATGGATACCTCGATTTTCAGCGAGCTCTTTGGCGAGTTCAACCCGCGCGAGGGCGACCTGGTATTTTCCCAAACCGGCGATTTGATCGGCACAATGGTCAACCGCCAATTTGCGGTCATCGCGCCCACCGCGGCACAGACCAGTAGCATCCCACTAGGCTCAAAGTTTAGCGAATCCCAAATCCGTGCCTATCAGCAGCGTCTCTCCGCCAACGCCTCCACCCTGCCCCCGGACTTGCGATAAGCTGCGCGCGCTTCTTTTATATCTGCGCTTGAATTGGCACCACGCTAGCTTAGGATGAAGCTATGACGCGCGGATTGGACCCACTGGAACGCTACTACGGAAGCATGTTGGGCTTGGCCATTGGCGACGCCATGGGCGCTCCCGTCGAGGGGCTTGCTCCGGGCATGTTTCCAAAGGTAACGAATTTTTCCGGCGGCGGCGTAAACAACATCGAGCCCGGCGAGTGGACGGATGACACCGCCCTGGCCATGTGCTTGGCCGAAAGCCTGGTCGCCAAAAACGGATTCGATGCCCCTGACGCCATGGACCGCATTCGCCAATGGTGGCGCGCCGGCTATTGGAGCTGCCGCGAGATCGCCTTTGGCATCGGCACGACAACGCAGGCCGCCATCGAATATTATGAGGCCGAGGGTGCGCCCTTCTCCGGCCTGTCCACCGAATCCAGCGCCAGCAACGGCTCGCTCATGCGCCTGGCACCGGTGCCGCTTTACTATGCGGAATCGCCCAAGGACGCCATTCAATTTTCCGGCGACAGCAGCCGCCTAACGCACGCCGCACGCCTCTGTGTGGACGCCTGTCGCTACTACGGAGCGCTGATCGTCGGTGCCGTGCAAGGGGTGCCCAAAGACGAGTTGCTTGCGCCCGGCTACTCTCCCGTGCGCGGCGTGTGGCTGTGCCAACCGCTAACGGGCGAAGTCGAAAACGTCGCCCGCGGCTCCTACTGGGAAAAAGCGCCGCCCGCCATCCGCGGCCGGGGTGACGTGATCTCCTGCATGGAGGCCGCGCTTTGGGCCTTTGCCAGCACGGATAACTTTGCCGACGGCGTCATCGCTGCGGTCAATTTGGGCGAGGACGCCGACACCACCGCCGCCGTTTATGGGCAACTGGCCGGTGCCTATTACGGCATCAGTAGCATCCCCGACGGCTGGCGTGACACAATTCTCTACCGTAAGAAAATCATCCGTCTCGCCGAGCGGCTTTACCAGGCCTCACGCGAGCTGGCCGGAAAATAAAAAAGACCGGCTGGCCGTATTTCGCCAACCGGTCCGCAAAGGTTACACGTCCTCTCAAGCGACGCCAGCCACCTCCATCCGCACACCCGCCAGGCTGAACTGGTTGCGGTTGATGTCGTCACGCACGTCTTCGATTTCTTGCTTCATGGCGCGCATATCGTCGACCATTTCGGCAAAGCCACGCATGCCGGCGATGTCGTTTTGCAGACGCTGAATCGACTCTACAATCGTCGCGTAGTGCTCTTCCACGGCTTCGAGACGACGCTCAAGTGTAGCAATATTAACCTCGCTGGGTGCCGCCTCTTCAGCCAGCTCCGACTCAGCCTTAGGGGGAGTCGGAGGCGTGGGTACGCGGAAAAAAGTCGTGTGCCCCTTGGACGGCATCGTGCCCTTGCGCATGGCCACCTTCCGCCAGCGCCCAACGGGCGAGATCGGCTCATCGGCGTGGCAAACGCTAAACGTCGAATCCGGGTCCCAACTGACGGTCTCCTCAATCAGGGACAGGCTAAACGGGCGATCGATCACTTGGCCGCCTAAGGCCAGTCGCCAACAATCGCGCCGGTTGTGGAACTCCATTTCGCGGCGCAGCGTAGACAATGTGACATATTTATTCATATGCCAGTAAGAAGCAGAGGCCGGCCAATCTATTCCCGGAAAAATAGTGTGATTAACCTAGCACACTACTGGGGGTTCTATTTCAGCTTTTGACGCCCATGCGGTCACCCATGCGCGCATAGAGCTCGCGGCCCGCACCAGTGTGCTCGATCAAGTCGCTGGCCAGCGTCACCGCGCCGGGCTCAAACAACGTAATCGTGCTCGATCCGCCAAATGCAAAATAGCCCTTTTCTCCGCCCTTCTCGGTCCACTGGCCGGAAACATGCGTTTGCAGAATCGTCCCGACACAAGTTGCGCCGACCTCGACCAGGGCAACATCGCCGAACTCCTCGCTTTGCAGGACCGTTACCACGCGCTTATTCGTCCAGAAGATTTCAATGCGCTGCCGCAGCGCGACGGGATTCACCGAATACAGCGGGCCCGCCAGCTCACGCGGCGTCTGGCGTGGCGAGTCCGGCACCCCTGCCGCCGGAAAATGAAAGCGGTGGTAGTCCGTCGGGCACAGCCGAGACAGCACCAACGCGCCACCACGAAAACGGTCCGCCAAGGCCGCATCGCCCAGTAGTTTGCCCAAATCGAAGCTCTGTCCTTTGACGAATACGCGGTCAATCGCGGACGAATCCGCCCAGCCTAAATGCCGCCCGTCAGCCGGAAAAACCACGCTATTGGGGTCCGGATCGATAGGCCGTGCCTCCGGCTTAAGCTGCCGAGAGAAGAAGTCATTAAAGCTCTCAAAATAGTCCGGCGGCTTCAAAAAGTCCGCCACATCGAGCCCGTATTCTTTGATAAACGGAAACACCTGCGCCGCCGAGGCCTTGCGGGACATTTTCCAGCCATACCAGCGCGAGAACCACGCACGCTTCGCAGCCAGTTCGACGGTCAGCCGCCCCATCGGCGTGCCATAGGCCCACGCAAGCCATTGCTCGCCAAAGACTTGCTCGGTCTCAATCTGCCCCGTGTAGCGGTTATAAAACTCAATCGGCTCCATGTTTTGCAAAAGAACATGGCTACTGCGGCCACCAGACAAAATCAACAACGATCGGAAAATGGTCCGATCCGGCATCCGCCAGCACCTCACGATCGACAATGCTAATGTGCTCAGAATGCAAGACGTGGTCGATCGGAATGCGCAAAAACCAAATCTGCGATGGCCAGCTGGGCTGCACGCCAAACCCGCGCATGCTGTCCCGTAAGCCCGAATCCCGGAGCAAACGCCGGAAACTAGCATCCCACGGTGTCGCATTGAGGTCGCCAAT
The DNA here is from genome assembly GCF_027257155.1 of Cerasicoccus sp. TK19100. Classification (NCBI taxonomy): domain Bacteria; kingdom Pseudomonadati; phylum Verrucomicrobiota; class Opitutia; order Puniceicoccales; family Cerasicoccaceae; genus Cerasicoccus; species Cerasicoccus fimbriatus. The sequence continues at coordinate 646,118 of NZ_JAPWDU010000001.1, read as the reverse complement.
GAGCAAAGTTGACCTCCCCGGCTGGACCAAGCCCGCGAGCTCGCCCATCTGCGCACGATGCGCGGCGGCATAGTCGTTGGACATTGGAGGCAGTGGGTGCGTGGCAATGATGTCCAACCCGCCACTTGGCGTTTCCAGGGTCGCCGTCAGCGTCGGCACCTCACTGCCGCCCAGGTAATGTGTCTGGACATTTTCCAGCGGAATCCGGCTATACAAACCGATGCCAAAATTATCCGATCTTGGCCGCACCACAGAGTGCGGATACCGCTGGAGCACTGGCTCCAACGCCATAACCCAATCATCGGAGATTTCCTCCAACACGAGAATGTCCGGATCTTGCGCTTCAATCACCGCTCGCACCTGGTTCGGATCGCCAAGTTGGGAATTCACGTTGAACAGCATCGCCCGCATAGTTGGCGCTGATGGCAAGATCGGCTCATTGCCGAAATATAGTGGCGCGATGACGCTGGCATTGATCAGCGAAAACACCAGGCACACCCCCGCCCATCGCCACGATCTCAAAACCGCGAGCAACAGCGCGATGACCAAGAGCCCAGCAAAATACTGGACGCGGAAATGCGCCAATAACGCCACCACATTATGCACTCCACCGAAGAAGCCCAGCACCGTCGCAACGCACCCCAGAAAGCCGAATACGGACAAGTAGGAAGCGATGCGCGTGCGGAAATTTCGAGCGATAGCCGGGCGAGATGTCATCCCTGCAAATATCACAACGGAAAAGAGATTCAGTTCCGCCCTAATCTTTTGCTTCAGAAGATTAAAGTAGAAGTCAGTCGCAGTTCATGAGTCATCGCCAAAACGTATCAAGGGTAGCAGCATATGAAAATTTCCTGACGTGTCTTGGAAGAATACAGCAATGTAAAAGTTACCTTCAGGATAAACATAGATCACATCGTAGAATCTGTATTCCGGATCATACGCAAAAATTAGGCCCTCTTGATAGCGACGCGCAAAAACCTCAACAGAGGCTCCGCTAATTAGATCTATCTCAATTTCGAATTTGGATAATTTACCTTTCGAAGCAAACAACTCATGGTGCTTTTCAAGAAATACCTTCACATAATCATCCGAAGCCTTTTCTCGCTGATCTTCGCCAATGATTTTATAAAATGCTCTAAGGTCATTGTCATATATCGCTTCTAGAGCATCGCTGGCGGCTGTCTCTACACTTTTCTCAACCGAGCAGGAAGCGAAAAAGACAGCGAACGGAACCACAATAAAGGCATGTAAGAAGGACCATTTTCTCGAGCTAATCATGAGGGCATCGACAGCGACTGAACTGCGTGCACGAATTAGTCTACACTAGCTTGAACCATGGCAAACAGTAAATTCCGTTCGCGGAATCAACAGAGAGCGCTGTCACTAGCAAGGAGCTATAAGCACCAGATTGATTTCAATGTGCGGTAGCGAAAAAAGATCGCCCCACTCAAAACGGCCATTGCGCGACGACCAAGTAGATCAGGCCACCGGTCAGGGTGTAGCCGATCAGCGCGAGCAGGCCATCCCGGGCGATGAGCGACAGCGAAAAGATTGTCAGCACGGAACCGGCGGTCGTGGCCAGAAAGGGTAAAATTTCCAGTGGTGGCATCGTGGCACCGACGACCACACAGATCAGCGCCGTCGCGTATACCGCCGGCCCCTGTGTGAGGAATGTCAGGCGGGGACCGATCAGCTTATCCACAAAGCGCGCCACCGGACGCACCGCGCCGATGCCCTTGTCGAACTTTTCCTTGTCCACGGAGCGGTCGAGAATCTTGCGTGGGAGCCAGAATACTTTTTTGCCAATGAGCAGTTGGCCTGCGATCAGCACGACCATCACGCCCAAAATCGACGGCAGCGTGGGAATACCGCTCAGCGGGGACATCGCGATCAGCCCGGGAATCAGCATCAATGGGCCAAAACCGCGGCGACCCACGGAGTCCATCATCGAGGCAATGGTCACCTTGTCCTCGCTCCCATTGTATTCCAGCCGGTCGAGCATTTCCGAGAGGTCGTGCGGCGGTGTCAGATATCTCTTTTTGGGAAAGGGCGCTTCGGTGCCCGCGCTGGCGTCATAACGGCGGGCCAGGTTAATGTCATTGGGTGGCTGTATAGATAGTCGGCTCAAATCAAGATTAAGGAAACTAATCCCCTAAAGAAGGTCAAATGGGTGCGCCACTTTGAAAAATTTTAACGAACCGGCGCAAAATTGCTTTTTCCGCTTGCGGGAACGGCGGGGTCGGTCTTTTGTCTGCCGGTTAATGTCAAGCGACCCGCAGCCCGCAGTTCTCGCCCTGGAAGACGGCACCGTCTACCGGGGCCGCGCCTTTGGAGCCACCCGCACCGTCGTGGGGGAAGCCGTGTTCAACACGTCGATGACCGGATATCAGGAAATCCTGACCGATCCCTCCTACTTCGCGCAAATCGTGACCATGACCGCCGTGCAAATTGGCAACTACGGCATCAACCCGGATGACGAGGAATCGGACGGCCCCAAGGTCTCTGGCTTCGTGGTGCGGGACCTGAGCCCGGTTGTCAGCAATTGGCGCAGCGTCGAGTCACTGCCTGATTACCTGAAGCGCCACAACATCCCCGGCCTGTCCGGCGTGGACACCCGCGCGATCACCAAGCGCCTCCGTGTGGCCGGTGCCATGAACGCCTGCATCTCCACCGAAGGCCTGACTGACAGCGAGGCCGTGGAACGCGCCCGCGAATGGTCCGGCTTGGTCGGCGTTGACTACGTTAAGGCTGTGACTGCCAAGGAGGCCTACCAGTTTGAGCCGGGTCTCGATCGCAAGCCCTTTACCGTGCCTGGCACCACGCTTTACCCGGACCCGAGTCCGGAAAAAATTTACAAGGTCGCCGCCCTCGACTTCGGTGCCAAGCGCTCGATCTTCCGCAAACTGCGCATGCATGGCTTCGACGTATGGGTCCTGCCTGCTGACGCAAGCCCGGAGCAGATCCGCGAGCTCAACCCGGACGGCCTTTTTCTCAGCAACGGCCCGGGTGACCCGGCTGCCGTCACCTACGCTCACAAAACCGTGGCGGACGTGATTGAGGAATACCCGACCTTTGGCATTTGCTTCGGCCACCAGGTGATTACGCACGCCCTCGGGGCTCCCACCTACAAGCTGAAGTTCGGCCACCGAGGCGGCAACCAGCCCGTCAAAAACATCGAGACAGGTGCGGTCTCGATCACCGCGCAAAACCATGGCTTCGCAGCCAAGCGCGAGGATCTCGAAGCCCGCGGTGCCATTGTCACCGAGATCAACTTGAACGATGACACCGTCGAAGGCCTTCGCCACAAGGACTTGCCCGTCTTCAGCGTGCAGTACCACCCTGAGGCAGCCCCCGGCCCCAACGATGCCGACCCGCTCTTCAACGACTTCTACAAGATGGTCGCGAAAGCAAAGGGCTAGGCCCGACTAAACCGTTTTAAAACGAAACGCCCGATGGAATCCATCGGGCGTTTTTGTCAGCAGAGTTGGTCAAAGCATCAGGAGCGACGCTTGAGGCAGACGCCCAGGCCCACCACCAGCGCGAACACCATGGCGTAGGCGCGGGGTTCAGGGACCACGGTTACGATGCCATCCGTCATGAAAGAGCTCGTGTCCAGCGTGAAGCCCGAGAGTGTGATGTTACTACCATCGCCGGGAATGACGGTGCCGCCTGCGGGCATATACCAAAGGTTAAACTGGTCACCCAATTGCGGCGTGTATCCCTGAGACAATAGCGTGATGCTGCCATTGCTAAGGTCCAGCGTGCTGGTGGATGTTCCTAAATCAAAATACTCGTTTACCCCGTTGCCGAAAATGTCGAGCGTGATGTTTCCAGTGGCACCCAGGATGATACTGGAAGCATTTTGAAACGTAATCACATTGTTTCCATCTACATTGTCTCCAGGACTCCAACTGCCATTTACCAACAAATCTGCAGCATCCTGAATATGGTCTGCCCCAGTAAAGAGTCCACCGTCGTCAATGGTGACATCGCTGCGGATGTTTGCGTCGAATGGCACATGAAATTCCCCGCCGTTTTGGGCCGTAAAGTTCACGTATCGAATGACACGAAAGTCGGAGCCGGTTCCCGTCAATATGCCACCACTGGCGATAACAACCGATCCGGATGAAGGAGCAATCAACGTTGAGTAAGTCGCGTCTGTGACGCTGACCGTAATCGTCGCTCCTGCCGGGTTAAAAAAGTCACTGGCTGTCGGTACTGTGTCGGTATCCCAGTTGATCGGATCACTCCAGGATGTGCCGTCTCCGCCGCCGTCCCAGACAATGTCAGCCGCGTGGATGTGAGAAATTAAAAGGGCACCGGCAATTGGTAGGCTGAGTAAATATTTCATAGTCTATTCTTTGATATTTGGAGTAATCGATACGTTTGATTAACCTAACACCACCAAACAACATTGCAATTACTAATTTAAACAAACGCATCAGCTAATAGCCTCTCTGAAAATCCACGGTCCTGTCATGAGCCATATTCATCGGGTGCTGGCTTCAGTAGGAATCGTGCTTGCTATTGATAAATTATTGTCACAATTTTCTTTTCACCCCGTTGCACGTCCCATCCCCGCAGGTTTGGTAGCAAACCGGCATGTTTGAATTTTCCTGGCATTTAATCATCGCGTTCCTGATTGGAGCGCTCATTGCTGCTGCCTTCGTTTGGGCTTTGGCCAGCCAAAAGCTTAAGCGCGAGAGCGCCCTGCGCAAAGAAGAAGTCGAGCGGGCCCAGCGCTCTGCCGAGGAGTCTACCCGCCTGACCAAGCTCGAGCTCCTCGAAGAGCAGCAGAAGCGCCGCAAAGAGCTGGAGGCTGAGGTCAACGAGCGTGAGGAAATGCTGCGCCAGCGTGAGTCTGCCGCCCTCGAAAAAGAGACACAGATCATCAACCGCGAAGACCGACAAGTCGCCTCTAGCAAGCGCTTGGCCGACGAAATGCGCCGCGTGAAGCGCTACCGCGACGCCTACCGCCACCGCCTGCGCAAGATTAAGGGTTGGTCCAAGCAAGAAGCCGAAGACGCCTGGCGTGACGAGCTCCGCAATAGCGATGACGAAACCGTGCAGGAGATTAAGCGCGAGATTTTACTCGAAAGCGAGCAGGCCTACCGCCACGAGGCGCAACGCATCCTCATCGATGTCATGCAACGCATCACCGCGACGCCGCCCAACGAGATCAGCGCAACCCTTGTCGACCTGCCCAATGAGGACATGAAGGGCCGCCTGATCGGACGCGAGGGCCGCAACATCCGCGCCATCGAGTCGTGTACCGGCGTCACCCTGATGATCGATGAAACGCCCGGCACCCTGCTCGTGTCGTCGTTCGATCCCGTCCGCCGCGAGATCGCCCGCATCGCGCTCGAGCGCCTGATCAAGGACGGCCGCATCCACCCGGTTTCCATCGAAGACACCGTCACCCAGGTCCGCGACGAGCTGAAAGACAGCGTCATCGAGCTTGGCGAACGCTCCTTGCTCAAGCTGCGCCTGCATGGCGTCCACCCGGAAATCGTCTCCCTGCTGGGCAAGCTCCATTACCGTCTTTCCAATAACCAAAACACGCTGGAGCACTCCATCGAGGTTGCGTATTTCTGCTCATTGCTGGCCTCCGAGTTGGGGCTCGACCCCGACGTCGCCAAACGCTGCGGCCTGTTTCACGATTTGGGCAAAGCCATCGACCACGACTACGAAGGCAGCCACGCCTCCAGCGCCGCCATGCTGCTCAAGCGCTACGGCGAGGACGATCGCGTGGTTAATGCCGTCGCGGCCTCGCACGACGAAATCGCCCCAACCAGTGTTTATGCCGGCCTCCTCCGCGTGGCCGACGCCCTTTCCGCCAGCCGCCCCGGTGCCCGCGCCAACGCTCTGGAAGGCTACCTGCAGCGCGTCCGCAGCCTGGAAGACATCGCCCGCGACATGGCCGGCGTTTCCGAAGTTTACGCGGTGCAAGCCGGCAAGGAAATCCGCATCATCGTGGAGCCCGACCGCATGGACGACCAGGAGGCCCGCCGCCTCGCGCGCCAGGTCCGCCGCCGCATTGAGGAAGAGCTGCAATACCCGGGCACGATCAAGGTGACCGTCATTCGTGAGAGCCGCTTCGTCGAAACGGCGAAGTAAAAAGACCGCCATTTAAGGTTTTCAATCCGAGGGCTTCGACCTATGGTAGGCCGCTCAAAACCTAGCTATGAAAACTTGGAAAGAAGAAAAAGCCGTCGCGATTGAGGCGGTCATCGCGGCAAGCAAACTCTGCGAACACGTTCGCCAAAAGCTAGCCGACAGCGACTCGGCACAAAAGGAAGACCGCTCGCCGGTCACCATTGCCGACTACGGCTCGCAGGCGATTATTTTAGCTGAGCTGGCCAAGCATTTCCCGGACGATCCCATCGTCGCCGAAGAAGACGCCTCCGACCTGGCCGGCAGCGACCAAACCGAACTCCGCAACAAGGTCGTGCTCGAAGTTCAGTTGATCGACCCGACCGCCACCGAAGGCTCCGTCATGCAGGCCATCGACCGTGGTAACTACGGCGGCAAGGACGGCCGTTTCTGGACGCTTGATCCCATCGACGGCACCAAGGGCTTCCTCCGCAAAGACCAATACGCCATCGCCCTGGGCCTGATCGAGGACGGCGAAGTCGTCTTCAGCGTGCTCGGCTGCCCCGCCCTTCCCCACATGCTCGACCGCCCCGAGGGTCCGGTCGGCTGCCTGCTTGTTTCCCAGAAAGGACACGGCACGGAAATCTACAACATGGAGGGCAAGATGGTCTCCGGCGCGATCGTCGACGACAATTTCAACCCGACTCTGGCGACCATTTGCGAGTCCGTCGAAAGCGGCCACTCCAAGCATGACTGGGCCGCCGCCATTGCGGAGAAGCTCGGCGTCACCACGGAATCCGTCCGCATGGACAGCCAGTGCAAATATGCCGCCGTCGCACGCGGAGACGCCTCGGTTTACCTCCGCCTGCCGACCCGCCCCGGCTACCAGGAGAAAATCTGGGACCACGCCGCGGGCATGCTCGCCGTGCAAGAGGCCGGTGGCAAGGTGACTGATATCCACGGTAAACCACTCGACTTCGGCCAAGGCCAGACCTTGAGCGGCAACCTGGGTGTCGTCGCCAGTAATTTGCACATCCACGATTTCGTCATCCAAGCCATTGCGGAGACCCAAGATGAGTTCGGCCCCAAGTAACCACCTCGACACGCTTAAATCCGGCCTGCCCCTCACCATCCCGCTCTGGGAAGATGGCGCACCGTTTGCGGGTGACGATTTGCCCGGCCTCCCCCGGCTCACCGTTTACCTGCCAGCCCACGACTACAAGACCGGACAGGCCATGGTCATCTGCCCGGGCGGCGGCTATGCGATGCATGCCGTAGCGCACGAAGGCCACCGCATTGCGCGCTACGTGAGCAGCCACGGCATTGCCGCCGCGGTGCTGGAGTATCGCTACGCCCCCTACCGCCACCCCGTGCCACTGCTCGATGCGCAGCGCGCCATCCGCCTGATGCGGCACCACGCAGCAGAATGGGAGTTCGATCCGGCCCAAGTCGGCATTCTGGGCTTTTCCGCCGGCGGCCACCTAACCGCCTGCGCCGCCACCCTGCCACCCATCACCGAAGGACTAGCGGGTGACGCCATTGACGCGCTCAGCTGCCGCCCGGATTTCGCCGTGCCGATCTACCCCGTGGCCTCCATTTTCGAGCCCTATGCGCACCTCGGCTCTCGCCGGAATTTACTCGGTGAGAAGGCTAACGACATGGAGCTCGTGGCCGCGCTTTCGCCCGAGCGCCACGTCTCGGAAAGCACGCCACCCTGCCTGCTGATCCACACCAGTGAAGACCAAGGCGTCGTCCCCGAGCACAGCATCATCTTTTACCAGCGCCTGCGCCAACACAACGTCCCGGCCGAATTGCACATCTACGAAAAAGGCCCGCACGGAATCGGCCTCGCCCAAAACCACCCTTGGGGCCCGGTGCTCATCAGCTGGCTCAAGAACCGCGCATAATCGCGCCGTTACGAGTCAGAATAATTAACGCCTCTTGGGAAGCAGTTCTCTCGCGCTGCTTCGAGGGGGAGAACAACGTTCCGCACCGTGAAGCTTCGGGCATCGTACACCGCATGCCAAAACGCAAAACGCCGGGCTTGGCAACCCGGCGTTGTTGGCGTTAGAAATTGGTGTGCTTTGGCTACTCTTGGGACATCAGCAAGTGGATCTCTCGCGCCACCGGACGCTCCCGGCCCACGAAACGCTCATCCACCGCAGTGTTGATGTTGCAATGCAATTCTTGCAGATCAACGCCCTGAGTGTAGATATTTTCCATGTGGCAAGTCGCGGTGAATTCACCACCCTTGCGTTGCTTGACTTCGAATATGAGTCCCATGATTTTTGAAAGCAGGTTAGTAACGAACTCGTTTGATTTCAACTAAGACTTCACACGACCGTAAAAGTTTCTTCTTTTTTTACACTCAGAATAAAATACACTTATCAAAAAACACCCCATCGGGTCTTATGGGCATAAAATCACCGGTCAAATCCCCCAGAAATCGCCCCACAGGCGAAACGTTAGTGCGCATTGGCTCGGCGATAATCGTCATTTTGACCGTCGTGCTACTGCTCGACAAGATTGCCCCGCATCTCCCCGAAGCCGAGCGATGGATCCAAGCGCAGGGCGTTTGGGCGCCGGTATTTTACATTCTGCTGGTCGTCGTGCTCTGCCTGCTCTGCTTCCCGATGGACGTGCTGTTCATCGCCGCCGGGATGATTTTTGGGCTCGCCTGGGGCGCGCTTTACCTGGTCGTGGCGACGATGCTCAGCCAGGCGGCGATCTTTGTTGTCTCCCGCCACCTGCTCCGACACAAGGTGGAGCGCTGGATCCAAAACAAGCCCAAGATGCAGGCCATCAACCGCGCCATCGAGCTGCGCGGCGCGCGCCTGCTGTTCCTGATCCGCATGGCGCCAGTACCGGCCTCCCCGATCAGCTACCTGATGGGCGTCAGCTCTATGCGTTTCGATAAATTCATGATTGCGACCACGGGCCTGATCCCGGTCTCCTTCGCCTCGATGTATCTGGGCTACGCGGCGATCCACTGGGCCAAGACCGCCTCCAACGCCAAGCACCACTTCGGCCTGCACGACCTGATGGTATACGCCGGCCTGGCCCTCGCCATCGCCGGCACCGCCTACATCGGCCACACCGCCCGCAAAGCCCTCCAGGAAGCCGAGGATGCAATGCGGCGGGAGGAGGGGTGACTCGATACACGGACTTGCGTGGAACACTAGACCGTAAATATATATCCCTGCAAATAGACTATTCTACCTCAATCCTGACTTTAATATTTCATGGAATTTGTCTACCTTGACAGAATCAATTTCTAAAGTTTCGAGAGCATTTTTTTCTCCATTAGGCCTTAAAACCTTAAATCTAATGGAATTCGGAAGCGACTGAACAACCTGCAAGCAAACTGTGAATTTTCTAAGAGCTTCATTCCAAGGGGATTCGTATGCAGAGCGATCATTATAGAACACATCACCAACTGAAAATTTCTCTCGGGTAAGTGATTCTTTGAAATTTTCCGGAATCGCGAATTCATAACCATCAGCGTATCCATCCTTAAATGAAATTTTTGTAGTCATGGCCGTTTTGGTAACTTTGATATATCTACTCTTTGTTTGTTGAAATTCTGCGTGATTCTGGGATTTCGCTTAATACCTTCAAAAACGAAGCAGTACCTGCTTGGCGCTCGAAAAACTCCAAATCACCATCCACACCATCAATGGCCTCAAAAGCCATGGCTATTTCATCCACAGTTGCTTGAGTGTCTTCATCTATGTGAATTTGCTTAACTACTCGGATTCGAACCAAAATCTGTTCGTCGTCGAAATCGTCGCAATTACCGGTATAGAGCATCGCAAAAATTGAGGCGTAATCAGTATAGACAGAAACATGACAACCTCTCGAGTCGCTTAGCATGTCTAAATATACTTCAATAGCTTTTTTATCAAACTGGCCTTCTCTTGCAAAGAATTTGTAATTACAGACGACAATTTTATCTTCAATATCTCCAGAGGATGTTTCGGGAACGTATGCAAGTGCCTCCATAAAATCTACTTCCGGGATCAACTCTGGCCCTTCAGTTCCTAAAGCTTTCAAATTCAAGGCTTTTTCTATTTTGTTTCCATAATTTCCGTGCTTCCAACCAATTGACGGAATCGAACCGATTACAAGATAGTCCAAACTTTCATTAATAGTTTTTCCGGTGGTGTATCCTCCACGAGCTCTAACGCAGCGTTCAGCGTGAGTCCTTTTAAGGTCAGAAAGCTTGCCAGTAAAACAGAAGCTTTTACCTTCAAATGTAATTTCTGTTGGTTTCATGTTGACCGTAAACTTGCAGCATGACGGTTCGGCTACGTAGTGCCGGAAGCGTGACTACTGCCCTCTAGCGCTTATTCAGAGCATGAGCGTGTCCATAATTGGCTTGTTCGTCAAGGATTCCGCTTAATAGAGATGGATTTTACTTAGTGTTTCATCTCATTTCAGGTCGTAATGGTTATTTCCCGGTAGAAACAGCATATATGCGATACGGGTTTCAACACAGACTGCTCAAAACGACTCCGCTCAGCTATTGAGAAATCTCGCGACGGGGAACTTCAAAAACAACAGTGCTTATGTTGGTACGACAACAGTGGCTATGTTGCTCCAACAACACTGGTGTTGTTGAGGAAACAACAGTAGTGGCTTTTTCAAAACATAGCATAGGGCTTTTCGAAAACACAGCGTAAGGCTTTTTGAAAAAGACCCAGTAGGCTTTTCGGAAAAGCAGCATGGGGCTTTTACAAAACAACAGTATAGGAAACGCTATTTTGGCTCAGTTGCTTCGGTTGGTTCCATTGCTTCAGTTTGCTCGGTTGCTTCGGTTGACCTGTTTTGGTGGCAGTAGATCAAGCTTGCGTCGCGATGTAGGGCTCGCGCTTGCGCGACGCCGCAATAGGTGGTGGCGCGGGCCTGAGCGGATGCGGCAATAGGCGGAATGGGCTTGAGCGAATGCGGCGTCGCGCGAGCGCGAGCCCTACATTCCAATGGAGCCCGTTAAGCAAACGCTAGCTCTTTCGGCGCTACGTTAAGCGGTTATGCGATACTCACCACTTCCCGGTCTTCCCGATCTTCCGGTTAAAACCCCGCCTGCCTCACAGGCGGTTAATCCGGTTCGCCAAAAAGCCGGCGCCGAAGCCGTTGTCGATATTCACGACGCTGACGCCGCTCGCGCAACTGTTGAGCATACCCAGTAATGCCGCCACCCCGCCGAAGCTCGCGCCATAGCCGACGCTCGTCGGGACCGCGATCACCGGGGCGCTGACCTGGCCGCCGACCACGCTCGGGAGCGCGCCTTCCATCCCGGCGACAACGATCACCACGCGGCAGGCGCGGATCTCTTCCAAGCTGTTGAGCAGGCGGTGGAGGCCCGCCACGCCGGCGTCACAGATCGACAAGGTTGGGTTGCCGTAAAACTCGCACGTGATGCGCGCTTCTTCGGCCACGGGCAGATCACTCGTGCCCGCGCAGACAACGGCGATCTTTGTCGCCGCCGGCTCGGGAGCTTTGTGTTGCAAAGTAATCAGCCGCGACAGCGCGTGGTGGGTCGCATTGGGGAACGCGGCCAGGATCGGCTCGATGGCGTTGTCTTGCACGCGGGTGGCGAGCACGTTCGCGCCGCGCGCGCTCAGGCTCTTCATGATCTCGACCATCTGCTGCGGCGTTTTGCCCTGGCCAAAGATGACCTCCGGTGCGCCGTTGCGGGCGGCCCGATGGTGGTCCACGCGGCTGTGGCCGAGGTCTTCATAGCCCTGCAGTTGCACGGCGGCTTCGTCGGTGGAAAGTTCGCCGCTTTGCACGCGGGCGAGGATGTCGCGCAGATCAGCCATGAGCGCCCTCCTCGTCTTCATCTTCGTCATCGTCGAAGTCAAAAATCTCGCCCGCGAGCATCTGGGAAAACTCTGAGATCGACAGCCCCTGCTCCTTGGCGATGCGGGCGCAGTCGTCGTATTCCGGCTTGAGGCGGACCACCTCACCGCCGCGCAGGGCCTGCTTCACGCGGACTGGCCCCCACTGCGTTTCCACCTCGAAGAGCTGGCGCTCCAGGATAGTGCGCTGCCATTCGCGGCGGCGCACGCCGAGCGTCGAGCTATGCACAAAAAAGGTTTCCTCGACCTCGTCGACCTTGTCCAACGGCGCGAGCGCGTGGACGATGACGCCTACGCGGCCCTTCTTAAACGTAGCCGCCGTTTGCCAGACGTCGACCGCGCCTGCTTCGAGCAGCTGCTCGCAAAGGAAGGCCACCGCTTCGCCGGTCATGTCGTCGAGATTCACGGCGAGTTCGAGCACGACATCCTGCGGATCGGCGGCATCGTCTTCATCGGCTGCGGCCGCCTCGGTGTCGATGATCGCGGCGTAAACGACGTTGGCGAGTTTGGGGTCATCGCGCTGGCCCACGCCCACGCCGACGGCGGTCTGCGTGCCGGCAATGGCTTCGCCAAACTTGGCCTGCTTGCCCACGAGCAACGCGGCGCCGGTGGGCGTGGTCGCCTCTTTGTTCGTGCCGCCCAGCGTGACGGGTAAGCCGGTGACAAGCCGCGCGGTCGCCGGGGCCGGGACGGGCATCCGGCCGTGCGCGCACATGACCGTGCCGCCGCCGAGCTCCAACGCGCCGCAGGCAATCTGATCCACCCCGAGCAGCTCCCAGCAGATCGCGGCGCCAACCATATCGATAATCGAATCCACCGCGCCGACTTCGTGGAAATGCACGTCCTCCGGCGGCTTGCCGTGGACGCCCCCCTCGGCAATCGCGAGCGCTTCGAAAACGGCAATCGCGTCAGTCTTTACTTTGTCCGAGAGCGTGGACGCCGTGATCATTTCACGGATTTCGCGAAAGGTCCGGTGGTGGTGATGCGCGTGGCTGTGATCGTGCGCATGCGAATGGTCATGGTCATGATCGTGATGGTGTTCCCTGTGGCCATGGCTGTGGCTATGCGAATGGCTGTGGCTGTGCGCGTGGGCATGCTCATGATGGTGCGCGTGGTCGTGGTCGTGCTCCTCGCCTTCGACGATGACATCGCAGCGAATGCCGGTGACGCCGCCACGCTCATCGGGCGCGAACTTGATTTGCCAGCCGTCGAGGCCGAGCTTTTGCAGTTCGCTTTCGAGTTGCGTCGGATCGACGCCGAGGGCGACCATCGCGCCGAGGTTCATATCGCCGCTGATGCCGGCGGGGCATTGGTAGAATAGGGTTCGCATGGGAAAATAGTTTTTCGCCGAACCGGGAGCGCCGGTTGACATTGGCCACAGCAAACCTAACATGACCGAACGATGCAACCTCAAGAAGAGATTAAGCAGTGGTTCGCCGATTGCCCCGGTGCGCTAGTGGCGTTTTCGGGCGGCGTGGACAGCTCGCTGGTTGCATTTCTGGCGCGCAGGTTTCTGGGCAAGGAGCGTTGCCTGGCGGTGACGTCGGCCTCGCCCGCTCTGAAGTTGTCCGATCTGGAGCTGGCGCGCGATTTCGCCCGCGAGCACGACATCCCGCTGGAAGTCGTCATCACCGGAGAGCTCGAGAACCCCAACTATTTCAACAACCCCGACAACCGCTGCTACTTCTGCAAGCACACGCTTTACGACGAGCTGGCGGGCATCCGCGCGCGCTACCCAGGCTGGTGGATTCTCAACGGGGCCAATCTCGACGATGCCGGTGATTACCGCCCCGGCATGAAGGCGGCGGCGGAGTTCGAAGTCCGCACCCCGCTGCTCGATTGCCACATCAACAAAGACGGCGTCCGCGCGCTGGCGGCGGAGTTTAACCTCCAATGCTGGGACAAGCCCGCGAGCCCGTGCCTGGCGAGTCGCGTACCCTACGGCGAGCGCATTACCTTTGAAAAACTCAAGCAGATCGAGCGCGCCGAGGCCATCGTCGCGGAGTTGGGCTTTCCCATCAACCGCGTGCGCCACTATGGCGAGCTAGCCCGCATTGAGGCACCCGCCGGACAAGTAGCCGAGCTGCAGCAACACGCCGCAACGCTCAACGAACAGCTGGCGGCCATCGGGTTTGCCCAAGTGGAAATCGACGCCGAAGGCCTCGTTTCGGGCAAACTAAACCGCGCCATCGGCCAAGCGAAAGCGCGGTCCTAGGAAAGGCAGCGGAGCCTAGCGGCGGCGCAACTCGTCGTCGGATTCGACGCGAACGGGCTTCTCTTTGGGCTCTTCGCCCATTGGGCGGGTGAGATACCAGATCAGGCCAGCAGCGACTGCCGCGAGGCCGATAATGCCGAGCAGGTGATGCCAGCTAAAGAGATAATGCGCGTGGCCATGACTCAGGTCATTGGAGGCGTGCGCCAGGGCGACACTGGGCGCAAGGGCCATCAGTGCTGCAGCGGTGAGGAACTTTTGCATGAGTAGAGGATGGGCTCTATTCCACCACTTGGCAACCCAAACGGCTCGAAATTACCAAAAAAGCCAAATCACCGCATAGACAATGCATGCTTGCGGTCTGGAATGTAGAAAAAGTGCAGAAATCATTTATATTTTCTTTTGCGCTTTTGAGCAATTTAGATCATATAGTCCTGCATGATGCGTCGCTGCCCTTCTTTATTATTCAGTTTACTGGCTTCCTTTCTAGTGGTCGTCAGCCAATCCGGATTTAAAAAAGTAGCCTACAAAACCGGTCCGGATATCATGAAGGAGGTGGTCAACCGCCACAAGGCCGAGACCGAACTGGAGCTGATCAAGCTGGCAGTGGTCGACGACGAGGGGAACACCCAAGTCCGCGAAATGCTCAGCGTTTTCAGTAAAAACGACAAGGGTGAGGCCCGTTACCTGATTCGCTTTCTGTCCCCGGCCGACGTCAAAGGCATCACCCTGCTGACCAACGAAGCCAACTCCACCGATCCGGAGCAGTGGTTCTACATGCCCGCGCTCGGTCAGGCGCGCAAGATCGCTGGTGACAACCGCAGCGGCTACTTCATGGGATCAGACTTCACTTTCGAAGACCTGCGCAAGGAGAACACCACCGAACACAGCTACCACCGCCTGCACGACGACGAAGTTAACAGCAAGCCCGTGTATGTCGTCATGGCTGCACCCGCCAATGTCGACATCCAGTCCGCTACCGGCTACGCCAACCGCCTGCTCTACATCGACAAAGACACCTACAACGTGCTCAAGGTCGAGTTCTACGAGGAGAACAACACCCAGCCGATCAAGGTGCTTGAAGCGGATAAGTATGCCGAAGTCGAAGTGGATGTGGACGCTGACCGCCCTGCCCGTCTGCGCATGAACAACTATGCCAACGACACCTACTCGGTCATGACGCTGCTCAAGTCGCGCCTCAACGTGCCGGTGGATGAAGAGATTTTCGACCCCGAGTCCCTCAACAACTGGACTCCGGAGATGGACGAGCCGCTACTTGAACAATTCAACGCGGGCAGCTAGCCCCCAATTATCTCACAGACGGCTTTTTTGAACGGAGGCCGTGGCATTGGTGTTGAACTTCCAGATGGGGGCGTAAAGTATTTCCGCCTGTGCAACGACTGTTCAAATTCTGCTACCGCTATGCGCTGCTGGTGATCCTGGCGATCCTTGCGCTGACCGGCTATTCGCTGTGGCAGGCCAAGGAATTGACCGTTAATGTCTCCACGGACTCGCTGATCCCTGCCGACAGCCCACTGCGGCTGGAGTATGAGCGCGTGACCGATGAGTTTGGCTCCGACCAACTAGCGCTGATTTATGTCGAAGACGACGAACTCTTCACCGAGGCCAAGCTCACCACGCTGCGCGACCTGAGCAAGCAGCTCAAGGCGCTGCCGCAAGTGCAGCGGGTCGAGTCGTTGTTTACCGTGAACGACATCCGCTCGGTCAACGGCTGGGTCGACACCTCGCCACTACTGCGCAAGATCCCCTCCCACCCGGAGAAGCTCGGCGATAAGCAATCCCAGGCGATCGACAACCCGCTGATGCTGCGGTCGATCATTTCGGAAGACGGCAATGCCACCCTGATCACGCTCTACCTGAAGCCCTACGAAGAGATCGTCGAGGAGCGCGAAGAGGCCGCACGCGAAGCAGGCGTAGAGCCAGAACCGCTCGACAAGGGAGACTACGACAAGCTGATCTACCACGGCATTCAGGAGATCCTGCTGGGCCAAAACGAAGTCCCCGCACCAACGCTTCCGCCCGGCGCAGAAAAGCTCGACCCCGCGCTACAGGAGAAAATTCTCGCCTCGCGCTCCAACAACGTCATCCAGCCGCTGGACTACCGCACGCAGTTTGACCGCGTGTTCCAAGTCGGCAGCCCCGCTCTGCATGTGCTGATGGCGCAGTATATTTTCGACGACATGAGCGTCATGCTGCCACTGGCTTGCCTGATCCTCGTCATCTTGCTCGGGGTAATGCTGCGCAGCGTTCAATGCGCGATAATTCCGGTGATCAACTTTATCATCAGTACCGCCTTCACCGGCGCGATGATGGTATACTTTGGCGTGCCGCTGAGCATGCTGACTTACATCGTGCCGGCGTTGATCCTCATCATCGGTGCCACGGAGGATGTCCATATCCTCAACGAATACCGCATGGCCAAGGCTGAGGGCCAGACTGGCGAAGGCGCGGTGGCCTACATAGCTCAGCACATCGGCCTCACGCTGTTTTTAACGGGCGTCACCACCTCGATGGGTTTCGCGGTGACGGGTATCAGCGACCTGGCAATCATGCAGGAGTTCGGCATCGTCGCCGCGATCGCCATCCTGTCGCGCTTCCTCGTTTCGCTGACGTTCCTGCCGGCCTGGCTGCGTATCTTTGGCCGCTTCATCAAGCCCGCGCAAACCAAGGAGGGCGACGAAGGCAAAGACCGCCTCTGCGACAAAGTCGCGCGCTTTTTGGAGCACAAGCTAATCCCACAGCCGCGCAACGTACTGCTGGCCTTCATCGCCATCGCCCTGCCCTGTGTGATCCTGATTCCGAAAATCCGCGTGAGCAACGACTTGATCGGCTTCCTCAAACCGGACTCCGAAATCGTGCAGCAACTCGATCTCGTGGCCGAGAAACTCAGTGGCAGCAAGGTCATTTACATCACGTTTTACGGCTCGGAAAATGAATTTAAGAAACACCAGAGCCTCCGTCAGCTGTCCGCGCTGAGCGATTGGTTACGCGCCGATGAGCGCGTAGACACCGTCACCTCCGTGGCGGATTACATTGCCTTGGTCAACCAGGCGATGACCGGCGGCGACATTGCCAACCGGAATATCCCCGAGAATGATTCGTTGATTGCGCAATATCTGGTCTTTTTCCACAGCTCGGATCTCCAACCCTACGTGGCCAACAAATTCGGCATGGCCAACGTCGTTTTGCGCAGCAATATCAGCGATAGCAGCGAGCTGAACCAACTCGTCGCGGATATCCGTGAGGCACTGAACTCCGGCCAATACGGCAGCCATCGCTACAAAGTCACCGGCAAATCCGTGATGGTCGCCTCGGCGGTGGATCGGATCATCAACGGGCAAGTGATTTCGCTGACGAGTATGACGGCGCTGCTTTTTGCCATCGTGGGGCTGCTCTTCCTTTCCACCCGCGCGGCGAGTCTGGCAGTGCTATCCAACCTGTTCCCGGTGGTGATGGTGTTCGGTGTCATGGCGGCTTTCGGCGTCACGCTAAACGTCGGCACGTGCATGGTCGCGGCTATTACAATCGGTATCGCGGTGGACGACACCCTGCACATGATGGTGCGCTACAACAAGGAGCTCAAGCGCCTGAAAAATGAGCACCTGGCGATTCTGTCATCGGTGAAGGCGGAATTTTATCCCGTCCTTACGACCTCGCTGGGCCTCGCCGGCGGTTTCGTAATCCTTGGCTTTTCGAGCTTTGTGCCGGTCATGCAGTTTGGCCTGCTCAGCGCACTCGTCATGATTTTGGCGTTGATTGCAGACG
The DNA here is from genome assembly GCF_027257155.1 of Cerasicoccus sp. TK19100. Classification (NCBI taxonomy): domain Bacteria; kingdom Pseudomonadati; phylum Verrucomicrobiota; class Opitutia; order Puniceicoccales; family Cerasicoccaceae; genus Cerasicoccus; species Cerasicoccus fimbriatus. The sequence continues at coordinate 628,166 of NZ_JAPWDU010000001.1, read as the reverse complement.
TTATTTTGACGCCGGTGCTGCTCTCCACCACACGCCTGATTACCCTGTGGGATGTGCTGGGCTTTAACCTCCGCAAGGCGCTCATTGAGCGCTCCGTGATGTTCGAAGGCCTCACCAAATGGCAGGCGAAAAAGCTCATTCTGCTCGCCAATCTCGAGGAGCGCGAAATCGGCGAATATGTCGTGCGTGAGGGCGAGGTGGGCGACTCGATGTATGTGATCATCGACGGCGAACTGGAGGTTAGTAAGAAGATCGACGGCAACCGCATCATCCTCTCCCGCCTGACCTTGGGCGATGTTTTCGGCGAGGTGGCGCTGATCTCTGACATCAAGCGCACGGCGGACGTCACGGCCACGACCGACACGCGTTTGCTGCGTCTGAACTGGTCCGAACTGGAAAACCTCCAGCGCTACAATCCGTTTTTGTCTTCGCGGCTTTTCTTGAATTTATCACGTATTTTGGGGCAGCGGCTAAAGTCGTCACTGGAGCGGATCGAATCCCCGGCTCCCTTCCCCACGCGCACACCATTTAAGAGCCGCAGTCGGATGCAGCGCCCGAAAGACGGGCCCAAATAACCCGCATTTGGCCAATCGACGGGGGCCTCGGCAAGGCCCGAAGCCTCTAATAGCAAGGCTAGAAACCCTTGAATCGCCGAAGATGCGCTTCATATCAGGGCTAGCGGGCGATACGGGTTTGTCATTAGCGCCGAAATATGCATCATAAGTGGACTTTTTCCCTCATGTCCTACATAAAGCTGCTACTTTTCCTTTCCGCCTTGATCACTGCTCATGTCACATGGGCACAAAGCGCGATGATCCGCGGTCAACTTATTGACGAGTCAACGGACCTCCCGGTTGAAGGCGCTATCGTGACGCTCGACCTCGATACTGAAGACGACGTTATCGACTACCAAACGAAGTCCGGCCCGTTCGGTTTTTACCGCTTTGAATCCATAACCCCCGGCGCTTACGAGCTGAAAGTAGAGCATATCGCTTTCGAGCTGGTCATGGAGGACATCAACCCGCTTTCGATGGAAACGCTGCGCAAGAGCTACGAACTCCAGCGCAAAGCAGGCTACATCGGAACTGAGCTCTACACACTCTACGTTCAGGTGCGCGGAGCCGTTTCCAACTGGGGTCTGCGCTTTGTTCCGGTTACAATCCAGCGTTTTGAAAATCAGGCGGATTCAACGCCCACCCATGAGTGGACCTTCAACGCCGACGCCAATGGCTTCGTCGAGTTCTTTGCCCCGCCCGAAGGTTACTATCGCTTTCTGATCAATCAACCGGGTGAGCCCTACTATTTTGCAGGCTGGGAGAGCTTCACCACTGAAGGCACTGCTCAGGACAAGACATTCGTCAACCAGTCCTACATGGCCAATCTCTACCTGAAGCCCATCCCGCAGAGCCTCACTTTTAGAGCCGTGGGTAACGACCCCAAAACCGGTGACACCTTCTCCGAGGTCCCGCTGGAGGATATTTACGTGGAAATCATTGGCTACGACCCGCATGACGACATTCCCCTCCTGCCGCCACAGGTCGGCCGCACCGACGAAAACGGCGAAGTCACCTTCGAGGGCCTGCCAGGCATTTGCTACCAGTATCGCTACCGCAAGTATGGACGCAGCACGCGCTACGGCATTCACTCCGGAGAACTTGATGACGACAATCCCGGCTCGACCACTCGCGGCATCTTCTCCGCAGACACCGTTGAGCGCGTCATGAACATTGATTACAATTCGCTCACCGTCCGTGTGGACACCCCCTACAATCGCGAAGGCTTACTCTATTCGGCGGGCGTGCTTACGACCGGGCTTCCGGGTTCGAATTCCGAAGGCTATCTCCTTGAAGGGTCGGCCTATGGCTTCGAGCCCGATTCTTTCAGCAACACCCACACCTACCTGATTGCCGGAACCTATCGCACTGAGCTCGTGGACGCGGGCTCAGTTTACTCAATCAGCGGTATTGAGTATGCGCCAGGCTACGAAGGCTATGCACCGGGTTTCAATATGCAGCTGCAAGGAGCCGTCACCTATGACGTGATGCCCGGGTATGGCCCCATCACGCCAGCGCCGGTTATCGAAGCGGAAATCCTACCCGCCGAAGTCCGTGGCCGCCTAGTCGCTGCTGATGAAATGACCCCGCTAGACGAACCATTTTATAAACCTCTGGCGAACACCACATTTGAATTTGTTGAACGCGAAGGCGCTGACCTGCTCCCCGAAGGCGAGAAAAGTGTCTTCGTTACCACCGATGAATTGGGGCAATTTACCACCACACTCATGCCCGGCTTATATGGCATCCGCGTCCATGGCGTAGAGGATTACTACGGCAAGGAAGTCGTTGTCACCGTTTTAGACGATGGTGACAACACTTACTATTATTCTGGCCTCCAAGTCTGGAACTGGCCCACCTTCGAAGCTTGGAAAGACTATGATGAATATTTCGCCGAGCAGTTCAATATCGTCGAAGAGTTCCAATTGGGAGGCGTGCCGATCAACTCAAGTGAAGACATTGATATGGAGCTGCGGCTCCAGAAAGAAGTCCACACCGTCGAGGTAAATTTCAACGTCCAGAATGATCCCACCCAAAATCTGATTCTCGCGACCAACATTCTTGGCAACACTCTGGAGACACTGCGGTATTCTGCCATTATTGCCAACGGGACCACCGCCACGCTCACCAACGGCGTGAATAGCTATGTGGCAGACATCGTCCCCCACCCGACCAGTTCCTCGCAACTCTACGCCCGCTTCGATGGCGTAGCCCCTGGCCAAGGATACGAGCTCCAGGTCAGCCATCCCAACTACACCTTCACGCCCGAAGGCACGCTAAACTTTTATGACTGGCCAGACCCCGGCTACACGCCGGATACCGTAGGTTTCGACCTAGAAGTCGGCGCAAATAATTTCAACGAATCTCGGCCATTTCAGAAGTTCCACCTCGATGTGGACGTTACCTCCAACTTCAGCACGGATCCCGTCGTTCACTATCGCTACTATAACTTCTCCAGCGAAGAGTACGGCACCCTGCTGGATACCAATCCGAGCTATTTAATATTCCCCGGCGTCGACGGCGTCTATGCGCACAACTCTGGCGCTCTGGCGACACCCGACTGGAGCGGTTGGCTAAATATTAGCGGCAACTGGTATGAAGTCGGCCCGGGCTCTGTGATCCTCATCAATGGTCCCTCCGCCACCACGCCTTCCGCCGCGCCGCAATTTACCAGTAACCTCGATGTCCGCGCCTATTATGTAAACGACCAGGCTACGGAAATTGAGGGCGTCCGTTTCACGGTCGGCGATGAGATGGAATACGAAACGCCCTTTACCCAAAGTAACGTGGCGATGAACCACCGCCCAACCAAACTCTACGGTGCCAATCGCGATAACTGGCTGTGGACGCGTAACGCCGTGCTCACCAACATCACGCTCAATGGCAATCAACCGTCGCTGGAATATAAGGCGTTCGTGACGCAGGGCTACGAGGTGAATCTAATGGTGACCAACGGGGTGACGACCGAGCCGCTGGTCAATGTTCCCGTCCGCATTTATACCGTGACCGGCGCTCCCTTGGACGATCTCGTAAGCACCGATGAAAACGGCGTCGCCACCTTTAACGCGCTCGAATACGGCGACTATTTTGCCAACGTAATGGCACCCGGTTTTGAAAACCAGAATTACCGACTTCTCACCTCCGAAGCCGTGGAGGCTCCTGATGACAACTCCCTCGAATACCGGCTCAACAAAACACTCGCCCTCACCCCACTCCCCTCACCCACGGTTCACACGACGGGCATCCCCTTTAACCGCGCCGGCGCGTTTCTGCCCGGCATTAAGCGCTCCGGCGACCAGAGCGTGTTCGACGGCTTTACCGCTGAAGATGTCCTGACCATGGAATGGGAAATCGAAGCGACCCCCGCTACGCACAGTTACCAGATGAACGCCTTTGATCAACTCGACGGCTCACCCGGCACGCCTACCACTATCAACCTGCAGGATGAAGTCGTGGCCGCATACCTCGTCGACCAACGACTGTTTACGGGAGATTATTTCAGCGAAGATCCCGCCTCCAACTACACGCCTGAGGCTCAGGAGCCCTGGCTCATGCGGCGCTACCTCAACCGCTTGGGCGCGACCGCCACCAGCAGCGAAGCGCCGACCGTCCAGTGGTATCAAAAGATTTCCGAAAGCACCGTTGGCGATAATGGCGCAACGAGCCGGAAGTTCGTTGGCAAGGTCAGACTCTGGGAGCTCCCCACGGGCGAGTTCGATCCGGCCATCGTCGTCGTCACCCGCCAAGGTGCCATCGGCGTCTACGAGGTGCCCTACATCGACGAGCCGGAAAAGCGTCTACAGGGCATTCCCATCCCGCCGTGGCTTGGCTTCGCCTTTGATATGATCGGCTTCACCGCCGGAGTTTCCGCAACGCAGGACACGATCAAGGAATACGTGCCAGACGGCAAGTTCATCCCCTTCCCCGAGTTCAGCGCGACGATTTCGCAAGACGAAGACGACGACCACTACGTTAACTATGAGTATGCGCTCACGCTCGTGCAACGCGAAGGACAGGACTCCCCCGGCGGCGACACCACCAGCATCGCTCAGGGCATCCTCGGCGGCGAATTCAAGACCGAGGGCAAAATCTCCGTTCCCGGCAAGGAGCGTAAAATCGACTTCACCGTCGAGAGTACCCTGAGCAAGGAGGACATCGATATCTCCGATTACACGCCGGCCTTGATGAAGAATTTTAACGTCGAAGCGGAGATCACTGCCGTGAGCGGTTCAGTCGCGACCACGGCGTCGGCCAATGTCGACCCCGAGGCACCATGGGAAGCGCGCTTAACGAATGTCGTCACGTTCAACATGGACTCCCAATTCCGCATGAATCTCCAACCGGTTCTGGGCAAGATTCCATATGCTGGCCCGGTGCTCATTGCTTTGGACGCGACCGGTGCCTTGCAATTCTTTGGCGTCACCGAGGCCGGAGTCGGCGTGCAAAACACCTTTACCTGGACTACGCTAAAGCCGCAAAACACCTTTAGCAGCACCACCGACCCCGAGCAACGTCAGCCCCGCCAGCACTTCCTCGGCGGTAGTGAGCTAACCGACGCTGAAGCCGCAAGCAACGGTATTGAAAACTCCTACCTGCTGTGCTTCCGTTTCGCCTTCGGCATCGACGCCGAGGCCGCGGGCGGCAACGCCGGAGCCAGCGGTCGCATCAGCCTGACCGGTAACGAATGCGCCGGCCTGCCCTCGACATCCGTCGAGTTCAATGACTTTGGCGACTGGCCGATGATCAAGCGAATCAGCGGCGGCATTAACATCGAGCTGGGCGGCTACGTCCATACGCCCATTCACAACTTCACGAAAAGCTGGAGCTGGAATCTCGTCACCTTCGATGTCCAATTCGGCACGGAGAACATATTCCAAATGATCCCGATGGATATCTCCTACACGGTTCAGGATCTCGCCGCCTATCCCATTCCAGAGTTCTTGGGCAGCGACTCGCAGATCATGGATGAGTTCACCCCTTTGGCCGAACTGGCGCTGGGCAACACCGGCAGTTTCCTCTTCACGGAATATGACTCCGCCACCGGCGAAGTCGTCTTAAAGCTCTCCACACCCTCGGGTGACTTTGGCTACAACACGCCGGTCGAAATCGCTCGTGAAGGATATATCGCCGAGTCCACGATTCACGAACTGGCCGATGGCCGTATCCTCGTCGCGTGGTCCGGCGTTAGTATGGCCGATGCCGACGACCCACTGGCCAAAGCCGATTTAAAATACGCCATCTCTGATGCCAGCGGCGCGAACTTCAGCTCCGCCGGTCTGATTGCAGCGCTCAACGGCCAGACACGCGAACTGCAGATTCACGAATCTGGCAGCCTGATTACCGCGATCTGGATCGATACGCCCGGCCCCTTCAGTGACAGCTCCGAGCAGATCTGCCTCAGTGAGTTTAGCAGCGGCGCGTGGTCGTCCGTGGAAACCGTCGGCGCGCCACGCCAAGTCGAATTGCTCGCCGTTGCTTCGGGCGGTCCCAACGGCCCCGACTACCTCGATATCTTCCGTGTCGATGTGATCACCAACTTCGGCTTCCCGCTGGATGCCGTGCAAGCGCATCGTTGGGACGGCTCGGCGCTCACCCTTTTCGACCAAAACGTCACCAACACGTACAACACCTATCTGGGTGCCACCGCCTACGGAGAACCCGACGGCACGTTTGTCATAATCTCCAATTCCACTGATCAGGGACTGTTGCGTTACGTGCTGGAACCCGGTGGAACGAACTACATTCGCGACAATGATTTCGTGTTAATGGAGGTCCCGCGCCAGCTACAAGCACACTATCTCGACGACGCGACAGACCCCGTCGTCGCCTATGTCTGGACCTCCACAACCATGAACGGCAGCGAAATTTACTACGCCTTCTCGGATCCGGATGGCAACCTCCTGGCCGGCCCCAACAGACTAACCAACAACAAGAATGGCCGCTACTACGACGTGCAAGTTTCACCACTGGATAACCCCGAAATCGAAGTGCTCGCCCTTTATGAAAACAGCCCCATCGAGCTGCGAAAATTTATCGTCAGCTATGAGGAAGGCCTATCGATCAATGACAGCGATGGCGACGGCATGCTCGACCTGCCGGAATACTTGATCATCGATTTCGACCCCGAGGATGAATTGAAACTGCTCACCGAAGTTCTCCCCGGCGACGACTTCGATGGCGATACCTTCACCAACCGTGTCGAAGCCAATGCTGGTAGCGACCCGACAGATCCACTCAGCATTCCGGCCAGTGACGGTGTGACCATCACCGCGGGATCTGCCGCTCAGGAATTTGGGCTTATCGCAGGCGCCTTCACCATTACCCGCCCGGGTGGCGATGTCAGCCAACCACTGGATGTCATTTATACCGTTGGCGGCACAGCCACGCCCGATGCCGACTACGATGCACTGAGTAATCTCGCGACCATTCCCGCGCAAAGCACTGCGACCCAGGTTGTCGTGACGCCACTCACCGACACCTTGGCAGAAGGCGACGAGACGATTATGGTCACGCTCGTGGAAGACCCGGCCTACAACCTGGGTGCGCCCGACTCGGCAACGCTTACCTTGAAGGATAAGCCGACCGATGACTGGCGCTACCGCATGTTTGGCCTCAACGCTGGACAACCCGGCACCGGCCTTGGCGAAGACTACGAGCTCGATGGTATCAAGAACCTGCTGGAGTTCGCGCTCGCGCTGGACCCAGCGGTCAACGACGCCATCGACGTTCCACAAATCGTCAGCGTGCCCAACCCCGGTGACGGCAAACGCTACCTGACGCTTACCTACACGGAAGCCAGTGACGCCACCGATTTGGAATTCATCGTCGAAGTCGCCAACGACCCCAACGGGCCGTGGAGCAGTAATCCAGGTGAAGTCGTGGAAATAACTGCCAACCCGGTACCCACCGATGGCCACGGCAATGCAATACGCACCTTCCGCGACACCACGGCGATCGAAGACGACTTGGCTGGCCACCGCTTCATGCGCTTGCGTGTAACTACGGATTAATCCGCAGCTTCCAGCAGGCGCATGCGCCGGTGCTTTTTCGGGAATTGCAGCGTCACAACAGTGCCCGCGTCCGGGCGGCTATCCAGGCCGATTTGTCCGCCATGGTCACGCATGATTCGGCGGCAAATCATCATGCCAAGCCCATTACCCGAAGACTTCGTTGTGTGGTAAGGCTGGAAGATTTTTGAGAGATCCTCCTGGGCAATGCCCACGCCCGTGTCGGCGAAAGAAAGGAACACGAACTCGTCATCCTCGCGCGAAGCAATGCGGAGATCGCCGCCGGCATCCATGGCCTCCATGGCGTTTTTGACGACGTTAAAAAACACCTGTTTTATCTGGTTGCGATCACCAAGCACCACTGGCGATTCGCCATCGACCGTCACGTCGATGTTCACATTGAGATTCGTCAATTCCGACCCCAGAAAATTCAGCACTTCATCCAGAATATCCAACAAGGGGACCTCCTGTAGATCAAGCGCCTGTGGCCGAATCGCCTGCAAGAAATTTGAGATAATTCCATCCAGCCGCTGAACCTCGTTCGTGCAAACATCGACGGCCTTGCGCATTTTTTTCGCCGCGACTAGATCGTCTAATTTATTCACCTGACGCTCCAGGAGTTGCAGATGAATGTTGATCGAGTTCAGCGGATTACCCAGCTCATGTGCGACTCCCGCGGCGAGGTCGAAGATACTGGAAATTTTCTCGTCCTGAATCAGTTGCTCGGTCGACAGCTTGTCCTCGGTGATATCCGTCAGGATCATCGTGAAGAGCGGTGCCTCCTTGTCGTTTGACTCAGCCTCAAACGGCGTCAGGTAAATCCGCACAAAGCGGTGCTCGGGATAGGTGATCTCCAGCTCCCGGGCAAGCGCGGCCGGGCGGACTCGGTGGCCGGAACCATCCAGTCCCGTGGAGTTGAGATTCATCGTGCGCGCGAGGTCCGGCACCGCCTTCCAAACCGGGATCGTGCCGACATCGTCGTCTTTCAGGCCTAGAATTATCAGCGCGGCTGCATTGGCATATTCCACCAAACCGCTCTTTCCAATGACAAGCACGCCCTCGCGAATCGTGTTAAAGACCGCCTCCAATAACTCGCGCTCACGCGCCAAGCGCTGCACCAGGATGGTAAGGTTTGTCGTATCGAGATCGTCGAGTCGCCCCAGGATGCGCTCCAGGGGCGAGGATTTGCTGCGGGCGGCCATGTTGCGAAAATGCTGTTGGCAGACGCCCCGGTTTTCAACGCCAAAGCGCTACTGCGCCAGCTCGGCCTGAATCGCTTTAACCGCGGCTGCCGGATCGTCGGCCTTGAGGATGGGTCGGCCCACGACGATGAAGCTACTACCGAGCTCGGCGGCCTGGGCAGGCGTCATGACGCGCTGCTGGTCGTTCAGGTCTGCACCCGCCGGCCGAATACCAGGCGTTACCAGCACGGCGTCCGGGCCCAACTCCTCCCGTAGGGTCCGCAACTCTTGCGGCGAGCAAACCAATCCACCGGCCCCCTTGGCCAAAGCAAGTTTGCCGAGGCGAAGTACCTGCTCCTGCGGCTCGGCGTCGATGCCGATGTCTGCCAACTGCTCGCGGTTCATGGAAGTCAGCACCGTCACAGCGAGAACCGTCGCATCCGGCAGCGCCTCGGCAGCAGCCTCAGCAGCATAGCGAATCATCTCGCTGCTACCGGCACCATGAATGGTAAGCAGCCCCACGGGCTTGCCCTTGAGGCTCTTAATGGCAGAGGCAACGGTATTGGGGATGTCGTGCAGCTTCAGGTCGAGGAATATGTTTTGCCCACGTGCGGCCACGGCATCGAGCAGCGCTGGCCCCTCTTTCACGAAGAGTTGCAGGCCGATTTTGACCCACTTCAGGTCGGGGCCAATGCGATCAAGCATCTCGATCGCAGCGGCCTTATCGGGCACATCCAAGGCAAGAATCAATTCAGTCGGTTTCGGCATAGTCACTACCTTTGGGCAGCCGATGCGCGCTTGGCAAGCCTATCGCCAATCCGCGTGGCAATCCGCCCCGGTAAGCTGGCTGCTTTTATCGGTGTAATGATGCAGCTCGATGCGTGTGCCATCGGGGTCGCCAAACCATGCCTGCCAGGAATGATCGGCTCCCATTTTCTTGTCCACAAACAGTTCCACTCCCTTCGCTTTCAGGTGCGCCACCGCGGCGTCGATGTCTGCGACTTCGAGGCAGAAGTGATTCACCGGAGACTGGCCCTTGGGCGAATCCGGCACACAGAAAATTTCCAGAAAGGTCTCCGGTGCCAGCTCGATATAAGCACCGAAGCGGTCACCGGCTTTGCCAATAAAATCGAACTTCTTGGCGAACCCAAGGGTCTCGCAATAGAACGCGAGTGAGCGGTCGAGATCCGCTACGTGAATGCAGGCGTGGGCGAGGCGCTGAACGCCGAGAGGTGAGGTTTGGTTCGACATGGAAATAAAGCAATTGGGCGTAAACTTTGTGACGCAAAGTAGCTTAAGCAAACTCGCGTCGCGACGCCCACAGCAGACTGCTTCGCGGTTGATAAGTCAACGCAAACAAAGAGCGGTGCCCTCCCCCGAAGGCACCGCTCTGCGGGGCACACTACGGAGTCAGTTCCCGACTCCAGATTGACCATTCAGCGAGCCGCTTCCTTTACCACGAACCACCACACGGCTGGGAAGCGCTTGCAGCACATTTGCCGTCGGCGTGCGATTCGTATAGTGCAAGAGCAATGCGTTCTCCCCCGAGCCCATCGTGTCGATCATTTCGGAATGCCCATCGGCATAGATCATAAAACCACGATTCTCCCAAACGGCGTCCTCCGACCACTCACCACTCGTCGTTAGCCCGCGTGTCCAGAGCATCGGTGTCGTCGAAGTCGCGTGATGCGGTGAGATGCCAATCGCCACATCCAGGCTATAAGCGTTGACGGAACTAAACGGCTCAGTCGCCTTCCACTCGTCGCCTTGCTTCGCAGCCAGCGAGCGGGGGATCGGGTCCGGAGCCAGTGGATCATCCGAGATAAAAAACGGCTCAGCGCTGGCCAGATAATCAAACTCAGCCAGCTTCGCAGCAAAGTCTCCGACACTTTCGATGCTATCGGGTGGCATCGCGCGGCCCCGGTCAATGAGGTAACTTTGATAAGCAGATGCGACACCCCCGGCATTCGCCATCGCTGCCACTTGGCGCGACCGCTTTAAGCCGTTGGATACCGCAGGTATTAAAATGGCCGCCAAGATTCCAATGATCGCGACCACGGTCAGGAGTTCCACCAAAGTGAAACCAAGTTGCTTTCTTTTCATAATTCGCAGGTCTTTCTGGGTTAAAAAGCCTGCGAGGCCCCGCAGTGTTACGATATACTCTAATTCATCAACAAGCGCTAATGTTAAATATCACATCGCCGCCAATCAATGCGGGTTTTTATATGAAAAAGTTAGCGATCCTGCTCCAGTTTTTCGACCTTGCGTCGTAGCTGTTGATACGAAGGGGGTGCCGCCGGGTCTTGCGAGAGCCCCTTGTAGAGGCTGAACATCATTACCACCAACACGATGGCAAACGGCAACCCCGTCGTAATGGAAGCCGTCTGCAGAGCACCCAGGCCGCCACCAAGCAATAAAACAGCCGCCACGACGCCCTCCATCACCGCCCAGAAAACACGCTGTGCCACGGGCGGGTCGGTATTGCCGCCTGCGGTGATGATGTCGATCACCAGCGAACCCGAGTCAGACGAAGTCACGAAGAAGGTGATGATCACCACCACGCAAAGTAGTGAAGCGACTTTGGACAGCGGATAGGCGTCGAGCATTTCAAAGAGCGCCACAGGGATACTCTTATTAACCTCTCCCGCCAGCTCGCCAGCGCCGTAAAGCTGTTCAAACAACGCGGCGTTGCCGAATATCGACAACCAGGCAAACGTCATCAAGGTCGGTGCCAATAACACACCCAGAATAAATTCCCGTATCGTCCTACCGCGTGAAATGCGGGCAATGAACATCCCCACAAACGGCGACCAGGCGATCCACCAGGCCCAATAAAAAACGGTCCATCCCTCTTGCCAGTTTGTACGCTGATAGGTTTCCGTCCAAGTGCTCAGCTTAAGAAAATTCTGCAAATAAGAGCCGATATTTTGCACGTAGCCGCCGAGCAGAAACAGAGTCGGCCCAGCAAACAATACAAAGAGTAGCAGCAGTGCGGCGGCCGACAGGTTTAGCTCACTCAGACGGCGGATGCCCCCATTCAAACCAGAGACGACGGAAATCGTCGCCAGCGCGGTGATGCCCGCTATCAGCAGCACTTGAGTAATCCTCGATTCGCCAATGCCGAACAAGTAGTCCAAGCCCGCATTAACCTGCTGCACACCGAGCCCCAAGGAAGTCGCCACGCCAAATAAGGTCGCAACGACGGCGAGGATATCAATCGAGTTGCCAATTGGCCCATCCACCCGGTCACCCAGTAGCGGACGAAACGCAGAGCGAATCGTGAGCGGAGCCTTATGGTTAAAGGAGAAGTAAGCCAGCGACAACCCCACCAGCGCATAGATGCCCCAGGCATGGAAACCCCAGTGAAAATACGTGAGCTGCATGGCGTCGCGCGCGGCATCTTCCGTCAATGCTTCCACACCGTGAAAGGGCGGATTCGAAGCGTGCATGATCGGCTCGGCCACGCTGTAGAACAACAGGCCGATACCCATGCCTGCGCTGAACAGCATCGACATCCAGGAGAAGTAGCTGAACTCCGGCTTCGCGTCTTTCCCGCCCAGACGGATGTGGGAGAAGCGCGTGAAAAGCAGCCAAACGATGAACAGCAAAAACAGATCCACCACGCCAATGAAGAACCAGCGTGAGTTCTTCGATATCCAACTTTGCATCGCAGAGAAAGTTTGGCCCGCTGTTTCCAGCGAGACCAAACTCACAATGACAAAGAAGATTATCAGCCCGGCCGAACAGAAGAAAACCGGCGCGTGTACGTCGATGCGTTTGCGCGCCGGCTTGTCATTTTTCGCTTCGCTCATTCTGGTTTGCGATACATCAGAATACCCCAGAACAAGGCGTCATTCTGACCAGCGTTGATCCAGTGCCGCAGACCTTTTTTCATGCGTTCAATGTATTCCACGCTGCAGTGGCGTGATAGCTCTTCAGTGCGCGATTCCAGCTCTTCCAAAACGCGTGAGTAGTGTGTCACGAGATCCTTGGTGCGCTCTTCCATGGGCTCGACAGTCCAGCCAAGCTCTTGCGCATAAGCCGCATATTTCTCCACGCTGCCCATTGAGGCCAGATGAATCCGGTCAAAGACTGGCTGAAGGACGGATTGATCGGCACCCTCCTTCATCATCGGATCAGTCATCACCATTACGCCTCCAGGCTTGAGCACACGGTCCACTTCGGCAAATACGCGTTCGCGGTCGGCACTGTGGAGAATCGCATCCTGTGTCCAGGCAATGTTAAAGGAATTATCCGCAAAAGGCAGTTCCTCGAAATTGCCATCAACGACATCGATCTGATCGGCCAAATCCTGCTCTTCGTTCATCTTGCGGTTACGCTCGTTTTGCACGGCACTGAGATTCAGGCACGTAACGTGGAATCCCTTTTCCCGCGCAAGGTAGCGCGCGGAACCGCCATAACCAGCGCCTAGATCAACCACGCGTGAGCTCGCCGGAAAGCCATCGAGCCGCGCAGCCATGGTCTCCACCGTGCGACGACTGGCCTCGAAAATCGACTCACCCTTGCGCAGGTAAATGCCCACATGGATATCCTCCCCACCCCATACATTGAAGTAGAAGTTATCGGCGTCGTTACTGTCGTAATAGGTTTTTGCTTTTTCTACAGTCGCGTTGCTCATATCGTATTATTTGGCGTTCGGGTAGCGTTTCTCGGCGACGTGGATATAGAAATCCGGGTCGTCCTGACGGTAAGTTTCCTGGAAGTCCGCAAACGTTTCGATGTTCTGGAAACCGACTTCGGTCATCAGCCGCTTCACGTAATTAGCGCGTAGCGGATACATGTTCAGGTGGAACTTAGAGCCATCCGGGAAGGAATAGCAGAAACGCGCCAGCCCCTCATCAACGTGCTCTGGCTCGGCGCGAACATTCTCACCGCAGTAGTAATACGTGTGCTTAGTCTTAAAGCCTTCATCCAGGATCATGTCGTAGTTTCGCTGGTCGAGAATCAGGATACCATCATGTCTCAGGCAGGCATAAAACTCGGCCAATGCCTTACGCCGATCGCGTTCGGAGAAAAGGTGCGTAAAGGAATTGCCCAGGCAAATCACGGCATCGAACTTGTTGTGCACGTCGCGGTTTAGCCAACGCCAGTCTGCCTGTACCGTGCGCAGGATTTCGCCATGTTTGCGGCCATTATTAAATGCTTTGGCGAGCATCTCCGGTGCGCCGTCAGCGCTCACCACCTCAAAGCCTTCCTTGATCAGCCTAACGGAGTGAAACCCCGTGCCGGTGGCAACATCCAGCACCCGCTTGCAGCCGCGCTCCTTCAGTAATTTAATGAAGAACGAACCCTCGCTCTCGGCGCGTGCGTCCCAATCAATCAGCTCGTCCCATTTATCCACGAAGGAATGGACGTATTCGCCTTTGTAAGTGTCTGTTTCTCGGACTCCGATTGGGTTTTCCCCGTAGTCCTGTTCGGTGGTCTTGGTGACATCTGTCATAATAATAATAATAATAATAATAATAATGGAGGTTACAGCCAGGTTGCGAAAAAAGTAGTCGTACACGGCCATGCCTGCGGTGCGGCTTGAAACCAGATTCTTCTATCCTCACCCGTCCCGAACAGAAATCTGTCTTGGGGCCCACGGGCATGCTCGTAGCCTATAACGGTGGCTCGCCGGAGCTGGCGCTGTCTTTGATGGATATTTCTGGGTCTCTGCTTCTTTAGTGTTACCTATTAGGAAACGAAGATGGCATGGTAAGCCACGCCCTTACCACAATGCAACCCTCGATCTGAAACTATCGGGCTCCGTGCTGCTGTTGTTGACGAAAAACAGCGGGAGTCACCCCCGTCTGGCGACGAAACGCCGTGCAAAAAGCCGAGGCTCCGGAAAAGCCACATTCGACGGCGATCTGCTTAATCGGGTTATTCGTCGCGGCCAGTTGCACCTTCGCCGCGCGCATCCGCCGGGCAATTAAGGCCTGATGTGGCGACTCCCCGAAGTGCCGCCGAAACTCCGCGTGCATATGAGGGGCCGACCACCCACTGAGTTCCGCCAGGTCTTCGACTGAAAGTGGTTGCGCATAGTCGCGCTCAATTGCCTGCTGCGCTAAGAGCAATGGCTTGGGCGCTTCCTGGCGGTCACTCGCCCAGGCGTAATAACCGGCGCGAAACTGGAGCTCCCCCATGATGCGGCCGGTCAGCAACTCCACATTAAAACTTTCCTCGTAAAAGAGGCGCACGGCCTGATCCGTAAACTGCCGCACCGAATCCAAGTCATCCCACTTGGTGATACGCGGCGTGGCGCGCTGAAAACGCCCTTGGTATCGGCAACGCACCGAGAGACAGCGATAGGGATTTTCGAAATCATTGCGCCCGATGGTGTATTCACCGGGGCCGTTCCAGAGTAAGGCACCAGGGTTCACCTCCACCCAATCATTCTCGTGCTCAATCCAGCCGCGGCCCCCGGTTACTAATTCGATGCAGAGCTGGTCCTTGGCAATGATACGCGGCTTGGGATGCAGTCCCGGCGGATGGTGAAAATGCGCCACCGATAGAATTTCCAACTTGCGCAAGCTACTAAACATTAACCGTTAGCCAATCAGTTTCTCGCCCGTTGGGGCAAGCAGAGAAATCGGTAAAATATCATAGCTTTTGTAAATTCTATATTCTAGCAATCCTCAATCAAAGGCCTTTGATAAGAGCCATACCCGACATTTAAAAAATAAACCCTGAATAAAACATGTCTCAAGTTCGATACGGCCTCATCGGTGCCGGCTCCATTGCCTGGCCCGCTACCGACCAAATTAACAAGCACGACGACGCCTCTGTCATTGCCGCGAGTGACCTCAGCGCCGAGCGCCTGAAGAAGCTTTGCGAGGACAAGCAAATCCCCAACAGCTACGCCTCGGCGGATGAGCTGCTGGCCAACCCGGATGTCGACGCGGTTTACATCGCCGTGCCCAATAAGTTTCACGCACCGCTCGCGATTCAAGCACTCGAAGCCGGCAAACATGTCATCCTCGAAAAGCCGTTTGCGCTCAATGCCAAGGAAGCTGCGGACGTCATTGCCGCCTCTGAACGCGCTGGCAAAAAGTTCACCGTCGGCATGAATCAGCGCTTTGTCGAAACTCACCAGAAGATCGTCTCCCTGCAGCGCCAGGGCACCTTTGGCGAGATCTACCACGCCAAGGCATTTTGGAATCGCCGCACCGGCATCCCGGGCATGGGCACCTGGTTCGGCAATAAGGTCCTCGCGGGCGGCGGCTGCCTGAACGACATCGGCGTTCACTTCCTCGACCTGTGCCTGTATTCCATCAACCGCTTCGATCCGGTTTCGGTTTATGGCGCGACCTACACCAAATTTGGTAACCGCGGCCTGGGTGCCGGCGGCTGGGGCATCTCCGACAAGACGGAGTCCGTCTTCGACGTGGATGATTTTGCTACTGCACTGATTCGCTTTAGCGATGGTGCCACTGTTGCCCTCGACGCCAGCTGGGCCTGCCACATGGAAACACCGAACCGCAACGGCGTGCAGCTCTTTGGCACCGAAGCCGGCGCGGATGTCGCCACAGCCAAGCTGTTCCGCAACGACCCGCTCCGCGCCGATTACGACGTCATTGAGAGCGTCAAGGCTGAGCCGCTTTACAAACATTGCTGCCGCTTTGCGAACTTCACCAACGTGATCCTCGGACGCGAAGAACTTGCCACGCCTCCGCAGCAATCACTCGTCGTGCAGAAGATTCTCGACGCCATCCAGGAATCCAGTGCCACCGGCAAGGAAGTCATTCTTTAAACTGAAACTAAGAATTTAGGAACTACGGATAACGCAAATTCACACCGATAAGTTTTCATATCAATATCTGCGCTCATCTGCGACATCCGTAGTTAAAAACCTCAACCAACACTTATTATGAGCACCACCCCCGCAAGAAACTTTGGCGTGCAAAGCTATTGTTTCCGCAACACCAAAGACAACGCCGCCGTCGCCGCCAAGGTGAAGGAAATCGGCCTGAGCAAAATCGAAATCTGCGGCATTCACGCCGACTTCAACGACCCGGAGTCCTTCAAGGAAGTCGTTCAGACTTACAACGATGCCGGCGTCTCCATCTGCTCCATTGGCGTGGAAACCTTCGTCGGCTGCGACGACGAGCGCAAAAAGTTCGAGTGCGCCGCCGCCGCAGGTGCTAAGCACATCTCCGCCCACTTCCGCATCGACAGCTTCATGCAGGCCGTGCCCAAGGTCCGCCAGTGGTCGGAAGAGTTCGGCATCCGCGTGGGCATTCACTGCCACGGCGGTTACATGTTTGGCGGCAGCCCCGACGTCCTCGAATACCTGATCAAGCTCGGCGGCCCACAGATCGGCCTTTGCATCGACACCGCCTGGTGCATGCAAATCGGCCCCAACCAGGGCAAGCCAATCCAGTGGGCGGAAAAATTTGCCGGCCACATCTACGGCGTCCACTACAAGGACTTCACCTTCGGCAAGGACGGCAAGTGGACCGATGTCGTTGTCGGCACCGGCAACCTCGACCTCCCGGGCTTCGTCAAGGCGCTGGAAAACGGCGGCTTCGAGGGCATGACCGTCATCGAATATGAAGGCGACCCGGAAGACCCTGTCCCCGCCCTCAAAGACTGCGTTGCCTCCATGCGCGCCGCGACCTAAGCCACAATACGTCCATTTAGTATTTCGCATAATAGCGAATTATCCCCCACCCGGCCCGCCTGATTTCTGCTCAGGCGGGCCGTTTACTTTGCAACGCAAAGCAAAAAGGTAGGGCGCAGTCTCCAGACAAGCCGCCAGCATCCTACTGGCCAATCAACTGAAACTGCGAATCGAGACGATCCGCGCCACCTTATCCAGCACCCTTAAACTTCTTATCCGCGATACGCCATGTAATGGGCAGAAACAAGGCGACCCAGAGTGCATAAAAAGCAGGTTGGTAACTTCGCCACAATTCGTCATCAAAGGCGGCTTTGTCGGTCGCTTGCAGTATGAAGGTAAAGAGCGGAAAGCCAACGAAGCTTTGAGCCAAAACTAAAATAAGCGCCCCCACACAAATCCACACAACTGCCTGATCCAGTGCACTACGCTTGGCAAACCAAGACCAAATCCCCAAAGCTCCCGCTCCGCAGAGCGAGACAAAAGCCGCCAGTATCAGCCAAGCAGGCTCCGGAAAATCATTTTTCTTTTCAACGGTTCTTGGTTGCTTCTGCGCCTCGCCATTCTTGATGACGGTGACATCACCTCGGATAGCCTGCACCCCCGATTGTCGAACGACCCCCTCTTGACAGCTAACTTGCACCCAAGGAAGGAAAAACAAGACAATCGCTGTCAGCACCGATGCCAGATTCACTTTTTTCTGCATAACAAGCGCAATCCCCGCAACTTATCCAATGACACCCGCATCGACTCAAACGCCAAGTCGTCGCGCGAAATGTCCGCCAGCGCTCGCCAACTCATCGCGGTGACTTCGCCTTCCTGCGCCACGCCGTTGCCTGCCGGTTCGGCTAACTGAGCGGTGAAGAATACATCGCACGTCGAGCAAGTTTTGCCGCCGTAAAGGTAGTCATTTGGGTGCGAGCAGACGAACTGCAGGTCCTTGATTTTCAGGCCGACCTCTTCCTCGATCTCGCGCTTGGCGGCGACTTCCAACGACTCCCCCGCATCGAGGAATCCACCCGGCGGTGCCAGCTTCCCTTTGGCCGGTTCGCGTCCACGCTCGATGAGCAGCACCCGATTCTCGGCGTCGAATATCCAAACCGCCACCGCGGCAATCGGGTTGTTAAACATCGCATGCCCGCAGTCCCCGCATTTCCGTTGCAACGCGCCCTGGCACAAGTTGGCCGAGCCGCACATGGGGCAATGCTGGAAGGATTCAAATAGCTTGGGCGTCATGTAGCGCAACGTAGCAAAGTGCCGTCCCACCGCCAGAAGAAACATGCACCAGAGTTGTTGATGCTTAATTTGACACTAGCAATCGACACCCGAGTGTCCGATTTCTGTGCCGCAACGCTAGACTCTCAGATATATCAAACCAACTTCCATCGTTCCCAATTCCATGATTTGCTCCTAAACAAGAGCATTGGCATTCGTGACCTATAGCATTTCGGCATGCTGGTGCGCACTTCTCTGTCTCAATATAAGGCTGTATGATATAGACTTTAGAATGTCGTCTCAAGATAAGTTCAACAATCTCATTAAATCTACTCCTCGGCAATGACCAGAACTTCTTTTCTTTGTTCCAAACTGGCTCTTGCTTGCGTGTTCCTCCGCCAAGAAAACTTCTGTTATCATTGGAAAATGGTAGCCTAACTCTTATGTCATGCTTCCCTCCTGGGCGATGGACAACTGGGATAATCTCATTACCCCAAATTTTACTTACGTCTTCGGTTTTCATTTATTAGCACGACAGTATTACTGTTCACGCCCAAGATGATCTAAACTGAGTGACCTTCTGGAATTTCATGATTGAATGATTAACCCAATGGGCCCCATCCGTCAAGGCTTGAGGATGATACAAGAAACTGATTTACAATTAAATCAATTAGCACAATGACTACTAACTCACTGCGGAGGAATTATCTAGGAATGACGTCCGAGGTTTCAGTAAAGAACAACCCGTGTGTTGGGAGGAAAGACGGGCGTAAGTATGGTAAACACCGGGGTAGGCTTTGGGTGAAGCGTCGGCGACGCTCCGTAGAAGTGTCGGCGACGCTTCGAGCTACAGTCGGCGACGCTTGGTCGCGCAGTCGGCGATACTTAGCCAGCGGTGGGGGCTTCTGGTGGGCCGACTTTTCATAATGAAAGTATGGCAGGAAGTAGCGTTTGAAGCGAATGAAAAATGTGCTTGGGGGCAGGGTTTTGTTGGCTGTTTGGCAGCCGTAGCATAGGCGTCCCGCCTGTGCCCCTGCTCCAACATTTTGATATCATTGATTCGGGCACAGGCGGGACGCCTATGCTACGGGTGCGGCAGCGTGACATAGTTTATAGAAACAGGGCGCGGAGTGAACCGCGCCCTGCTTGGGTTGCCCGGAAACCAACCACCGGGCTATGTGTATCTCAATCCAACTAAGGAAGATTAATTCGGGAAGTTGGCCAGGGGCTCGCCGCCGTAGACTTCGGTCTGGCGCGCGAGGGCGCCGGTGAAGCCGGCGTTGTAATCCATGGCCACCTCGTTGGCCACGTAATCTGAGCGGTCGTCAACGTAGTCGAAGTCATTGGCTGACTTCGGCCCGCCCACGAGGGCACCGTAGAGCACGTGCTGGTTATTAACCGGATTGTATTGGTTATTGCTGGTGGAACCATGCGCTGCGCGGTGGTGCGGATTGATCGGCGGATTGACGCCGAAACCAACCACATAGCTGCGACCCGCCGGGTTGTCACCCAGGCAGTAGTTCAGCTGATCTTCCGCGAAGGCGGTGTAGACACCGTTATCGTTGTTGACCGTATCGCCGTAGATAAACGCCATCATCGCGGTGTTTGCAGCGTAGCGCAGGCTGCCCCATTGCTGGATCCAGCGCAGACCGCCGTCGGATTGAGCAACCGAGCCACCGATCCAGTTATCGAGCCAGTTCTCCACGGAGTTTTTGTAAGTGGCCTTACCGGTCAATTGCGCGAGCAGGATTGCGGCACCGTAGGACTTATCATCCCAGTTGATGGTCCAGCTGTTATTGAGGCCGCCAATGGCGCTCCAATAGCTCTCGGCCTTCGTCAGGTAAGCGGAATCGCCAGTGGCTTTGTATAGCCAGAGCGCGCCCCAGACCAGCTCATCGTTATAGCCGGAATACGAGTTGTAGAACGATTGCGCGTTCGGGATCGAGTCCGAGTATTTGCCGCGGTAGGTGTCGGCGAAGTTATAGAGCTCGATCGCGTGGCTGAGCAGTTCGTCGGCGTAGGTCGGGTCGCTATCGCGGAAGACGATCGATGCGGCGGCGAGCGCGGCGGCGGCTTCACCCGCAACGTCGGAGCCCGGATTTTGCGCGTCCACCTTCCAGGCCGGGCGGTTCATCGTCATGGTTTCCGGTGGGCCCCAAAATGCGTGGTCCACATGGCCGTCACCGACTTGCGCGTAGAAGACGTTGGCGCTCGGGTGGGCCTTCATCAGCCAGTCCGTGCCCCAGCGAATCGTGTCCAGTGCTTCGTCCAACTGGCCGCTGTTCGCGTAACCGTCTTCGTATTCCTCGATGCCCCAAGCGAGCAAGGTCAGCGAGGCCGACATCGGCAGCGCGAACTTCACGTGATCGCCCGCATCGTAATAACCACCGGTCAGGTCGAGGCCCACATCGGCACCGTCGTTGAGCGCGGAGTCACCACGCCAGGAGACGCGGTTGTCGTCCGGCAGTTCACCCGAGCGTTGCGCTTCGTAGAAGAAGAGCGACTTTTGCAGGGCTTCGCCATAGTTGAACGCGCCCGTACCGTTGTCGGCCACGGCGTAGTTGTCCGACACGATGTGGATGATACTGTCTTCGTCGTCGTAGTCGCGGATGTCGTTAGACAACTCCCAGAACATCACGCCGCCGAGGCCTTCATCGTCCACATAGTCGAGCTTGCGCTCCACGGCGCGCGGGCTGTCGTAACCGGCCCAGGAACCGCCATCGAGCGTTGGGCTGTAGAAGTAACTCACCTGCGCGGTCTCGTCCCACTTTTCGGCGGACGGCTCGGCGTCGACGAGTGCGGCGATCGTGCGGTAGTCCGCCATGCCGGGCTCTTCGGCGATTGTGCCAAAACCAACGCCTGTGGCGCTCTGGTAGAGGCCATCACTGGTCGCTCCGACGCCCTTCCAGGTGTAGCCATACAGCGGGATGCCGAGGTTGATCTTTTCGGCCGGAACGCCGGCGTCGATGTAACCCTGCACGGTGGAAGACGCGTTGTAGCGGTCGCTATCCGGGCTGGCCGGGTTGTGGAACAGCGGCGCATTGTGGCCGGTACGATTGCTGACCCAACGGCCGTGGTAATCATACGTCATGGCGTTAATCCAATCCAGCTCATCGGCGAGGCCGTCGAGGTTGATCGCCTCATACTTGTCGTAACCAGCGGGCACCGCGGCGCTAATCAGGTAGGTCTTGCCGTCAATGGCGCTTTGGGCGTCGAACTCCGCGCGAATGGCACGTGCCAGGAGGACGTAGTTCTCGCCGTCAGCGGGTGAGACATTGCTGTTCACATCGGTCGCAATGACCGGGTATTCCCAGTCGAGATCCACGCCGTCGAACTGATACTGGACCACGAACTCACGAACGGATTGCGCGAACTTTTCACGGCTGGCTGCGCTTGCGGCCACCGTCGAGAAGCGACCCGAGTCAAACCAACCGCCCACAGCGATCAGCGTCTTCAGGTGCGGGTGCTCTGCCTTGAGCTCGATGTATTGATTGAAGATGCCCTTCAAAGGCTGATCCCAAGTGTCGTCGCCGTAGGACTTCTCCAGATCGGCATAGCTATCAATTATCGCGATCTCACCCGCGGCATCGATCGTCGCAAACGCATGAATAATGTGCGTCAGGCGTTCGGCAGGAATTTCCGTTGGCTGGTAGTCACGGCCATAGATGCCCCAACTGGGGAAGTAGGCCACGATACGCTTGCGGAAGTTGCCATCGGGCTCCACACCGGCATTGCCGTCGCCGCTACCGTTGTCACCACCGCTGCCGTTATCGCCGCCGGTATTGCCGTTGTCATTGCCACCGTCAGAGCCACCATTGTCTCCGCCGTTGCCGCCATCACCCGAGCCGCCGTCATCAGTGCCGCCGCCGTTACCGCCGGTGACTGCCTGACCGTTCAAGGTGATGTTCGTCGGGAACGAGGAAACGTTGCCCGGAGCACCGTTGAAGCCGAATTCGATCGAGCCGCCCGCCGGGATACTGCCGTTATAAGAAACGTTGGAGAACGTGTAGCGGTCACCCACATGAGAGACGAGCGTCGCGCTCCAGTAATCGGTGATATCGTAGGGCCAGTCGAAGCTGAGTTCCCAACTGCTGATCGCGTTGCCGGTCGTGTTCGTGACCGTAGCGCTGGCGCCAAAGCCACTGCCCCAGTCGTTGGTAATGGTCAGGGTAAGACCTGCATCGGCGTCGCCGCCGGAGTTGTCGCCACCCCCGTTGGAGCCATCACCCGAGCCGCCGTTATCACTGCCGCCAGTCGAACCATCGTCCGTACCGCCGCCGTTGGAGCCGTCGTCACCGCCGTCGGTATTACCGCCATCGGAACCGCCGTTATCATTGCCGCCGTCGGAGCCGCCATTATCGGAACCTCCGGAGCCATTGTCGCCAGAGCCGCCGCTGACGGGTGTGCCGTTGAGGGCAGCGTTGGTGGGCTGGGTCGTAACGTCCCCTGGTGAGCCGTTGAAGCCAAAGGTGACGCTCGCGCCGGCCGGAAGCGAAGCGTTCCAGGCTGCGTTTTTAATGGTTACCGTGTCGCCGCTGACGGAGACAAGGTTGGCGTCCCAAACATTCGTTGGCTTGTGCGGCCAGTCGAAGGTCAAGGTCCAGCCCTGCAAGTCGGCACCCGTGGTATTGGTGATCGTGGCGCTGGCGGTAAAGCCGCTGCCCCAGTCATCCGCTACGGTTACGACGAGGCCCGCGTCACCGCTGGCGTGGTCGTCACCGGAGCCATTGTCACCGGAGCCGTGATCGACGTGGCCATCGCCCATGTCGCCGCCGCCATTGTCAGAGCCGCCGTCACCCGAGCCGTTATCGCCTGAGCCACTATCGCCGGAGCCATGGTCGCCACCCGAGCCACCGTCTCCCGTGCCGCCGTCACCGTGATCACCATGATCGCCGTGATCGTGGGTGATGTCGCTGATATCAACGCCGTTGAGCGAGATATTGGTCATATTGACGCCGTTATGGTCGCCACTGGCCTGGAAGCCAAAAGTGACCGAGCCGCCCACCGGAATTTGCGGATTCCAACCGGCGTTCTTTAACACATAGGCATCGCCGTTGCGGGAGACAACATTGGCGCTCCAAACGTTGATCATTTCGCGGGGGAAATCGAATTCGATCTCCCAGCCGTTCAGCGCGTAGTCGAAGGGGTTCGTCAAGGTCACGTTGCCCACGAAACCGCCGTCCCATGAATTGCTGACGGAGAAATCAACGGCAGACGAGGTTGGTCCGCTCGTGTCCTCCGGAGGCGTGGTGGTGTTGCCATTGTCCTCGCCGAAGACGACGTCACTCCACGAGAAAAACGCTTCGCCCGCCGGGTCGATGCGTTGCCAGATCACGTAGATGCCGTGGCGTCCTTCGCGCTCGGGCAGGTCCAGCGTGAAGAGGTAATTATTGCCCACGAGGTTAGCCTGGATGTTGCCATCGAGCAGCTCCAGGTCGTCCCATGCCACCGGTTGCAGCGGGTCGTAGCCCGGCTTGGTAATGTAGGCTACGAAGAAGCTCGGATCGTGGGGCACGTGCGCGGCGTAAACGAAATCGTAGGGGCCGGCCTCAATCGAGGTCACTGGCCAGTCGTCGCGAAGGAGTTCGATGCCCAGATATTTGTCACGCCCGGCGCTGATCAAGCGACCGTCAGGGATAAGAGACTGGTAGTTGTAATCCGGAACGAGGCGGTTGACTTCGCTCCAGTCGTAAAAGGGTTGGGTGCCGTTGACCGCGATTGCGGCCGCCGATGAGGGGTAATCCGGGGACTGGGGATCCTCCAGAAAGATTTCGTAAACACGGCTGACGGGATCGGCCATCGATCCATGACCAAACGCCGAAGCGCTCAGACCAAATGCCGCCAGACCGGCAATGAGTGTGTATTTCATAATCTGTGGTGTGTAAGTCAAATATGCGTAGGCACGGCGGCGCCTCGTCCAGGCGCATAGCCAGAATTAAGTAGGTCAACTGAGCCTTGGCTCAGGCAATGGGGCAACACCCCTACTCCACCAAACGATAATGGCGGATTCGACGCCCGGCAGTTAGGGCGAACTGGATGGATGAAAATACTGGAGTCGGTTCATAATCAGTTTCTCGGTTCGTGACTCGCAGTTCAGGATTGTATATAAGAGTAAGTATATCCGCACTTATTCCAAGCAGACTTTTTTCTTTTACCATTTCATGATCAGCCACTTATAATTCTTTTACAACTCCCCCATTTGCCTCAGTAAAATCCCGTATTTTCACCTATAATGAAGCCTGATTTTTTCACTTCCGTATAATTAAAGGAGAGAATTTAAAGCAGGATTAAATTACGCTTATATCGCGAAAATAGTCGAACAGGAGACCAAGGTGACCGATTCCGGATATTGACTGCCCCGTTTAAAATGGTAACGCTGCCAATCATGCGGCGGCTCTCTCTATCGATTATCATTCCCCTATTTTTGTTTGCCGGCCTGCTCCCCGCCCAGGAGCAACCACGTACGCGCAAGCCCAATACCACCATCGACGAAATGCTGGTGGACTACGGACGCTCGCGCGAACGCGCCGAAGAAGCCGTTCTTGACCAGGCTAAAAACAAGGCCTTCGACGGTGATTATATCCTGGATTGGATTAAACTGGAAAATCGGGGAGACACCCACTTTTGCCGCATAAAAATAAAGCACGACATTTACCGCCCCAATAACCGCAGGCCTTTGCAGGAAGTAACGGTCGGCTACGGGCGCACGATCCAGCTTGCCGAAATCGATGCCCGCTACAAGGCCGAGCGCATGATCAACGACCGCCTGAATTCCGCCAAAGAACGACGCAAGAGGCAGGAAGCGCTCGAAGCAGCCAAACAGCGCGAAAGCGCGGCCCTTGGCAACGACCCCGTTATCCTAGACAAGGATGATGACAACTCATACGTGCTGAAGAGCATCCATTTCGAAGGCGGCACGGATGACTACATCTGCTACATCCGCTTCGAGTATCTGATTATGAAGTAGCCTCTGGCTACTCGTTATCTGAGAAGCCTGAAGGTGGTTCACCTTCGAAATAGACATCGCGATCCGGACGCGAACCCGGGCTGTGGATATCCAGCATGACCAGGGGCTTGGCGGTCGTGATAAAGCCGTGCTTCACGCCAGGCGGCAGGCGTAAAAAATCTCCCGCCACTAGTGAATGCGCCACGCCATCGAGCAGCGCGGTTCCCTCCCCGGAGAGCACGTAGTAAATTTCCTCCGCCTTCTTGTGGTAGCTAATAGCGGTCGTGGAGTGCGGCTCGATCGTCACGCGGTAGGCGGTGACGCCGATTTCGTCGGCCTCCTTGATCAGCGTTTCCAGCACGTAGGGGCCCAGGCGCTGGGCGGCGTTTTTCTGGCCAGTTGCCTGATGTAGGATGCGGGCTTTCTCCATGCGCTCCAACATGCCAAGCGGACGCACACGGGAAAAGAAAAAAGGCGAATGCCGCCGATGCGTGCATTCGCCTTTTGGGAAAAGTTGACTGACCCGATTAGGCCGGTGCGCCGGAGGTCTTGTCGGAATCCGACTCCTTGGTGGCGCGCTTGCTGCCCGCTTCCCATTCGTAGGTCGGCTTGGCATACTCGTGATCGGTGACGTGCTTGCGGTCACCCTTGTGCCAGGCGTAGAAGACCGGGCTCGCAATGAAGATCGACGAGAACGTGCCGGTGACGATACCGATCAGGAAGACCAGCGCGAAGTCCGTCACCACGCCAACGCCGAAGATAAACAGCGCGAAGGCAGCGACAAAAGTCGTGATACTGGTGAGCAAAGTTCGGCTCAGCGTGAGGCTGATGGCGCGGTTGATCACGTCGAACAGCTTCATGGACGGGTTGAGCTCCAGCTCCTCGCGGATACGGTCAAACACAACGATGGTATCGTTAATCGAGTAACCCACGATCATCAGCACGGCGGCCACCATCGGCGCGGTAAACTGACCGCTGCCTATTCCCAGGAACTGCCCCAGGATCACGAAGAGGCCAATCGACATCAGCACGTCGTGAATCGTCGCTACGACCGCGCCAACACCGTAACCGATCTCAAAGCGCAACGCGACGTAGAGCAGAATGCCGATTAGCGCGAAAGCAATGGACTCAATGGCGTTGAAGACGATCTGGTCGCTCACGGCGGCACCAATGACGTTTTCAGAAACCTTCACCAGCTCGGCGTTCGGGAACGTGGCCAGCATGGCGTTGACGAGGGCTTCAGTGCGGCCCTCTTCCGAGTCTACCTGAATGCGCAGACGCTCGATATTTTGGCCAATTTCAGACTGGAAGACCGGGATGACTTCGCCCAGCTCGTTGGCAACGGCCATGTCTTCAATCGCGGCGATTTCAAGGGTGTCCTTCGAGCCCGGATCGAACTCAAACACCACCTCCGCGCCACCGCGGAAGTCGATGCCCATGATGTCGTCCTTGGCGATAAAGATCGCGACCACACCCGCCAGGACCAGCGCCCAGGAGCAGATAAAGGCCGGCTTGCGCTTGCCCAGGAAGTTAAGCGATTTGATACCCAAGCCCTTCTGGATGCTGAAGTTCGGAATCACCTTTTCGGCAATGCCGCCATGCACGATGATTTCCAACAGTGCGCGGCTGATGATCAGCGCGGCGAACACCGAGGCACCGATACCGACGGCCAGCGTCAAACCAAAGCCCTTGACTGGGCCGACGCCGAGCACGAACAGGATCACGGCCGTGATCATCGTGGTGACGTTCGCGTCAACGATGGTCGACAGCGCCTTGTCGTAACCGATTTTAAGCGCGTTCTTGATGGACTTGCCAGCGACGAGCTCTTCGCGGATACGTTCGAAAATCAGGATGTTCGCGTCCACGGCCATACCCATGGTCAGGACCAACGCGGCAATGCCTGGCAGCGAAAGCGTCGCGCCAACACCAGCAAGCACACCGAGCACGATGACCAAGCTGAGGGACACGGAAACCACCGCGACAACGCCGGAGAACAGGTAATAAATCACCATGAAGGCCACCACCGCAATCGCGCCATACATGGCGGCGCTGATGGAGGCATCCTGCGCGTCCTTCGCCAGGCTCGGGCCGACTTCCTGCATTTGGTCGACCTTCAGGGCGAACTCCAGCGGATTGTTCAGCGCACTGACGAGCTGGATCACTTCGTCCTGCGAATAGTTGCCAGTAATTTGGCCGTTGCGGGAAATCGCGCTCTGCACCGTGGCGGCGGATTCCAACTCGCCGTCGAGAACGACGACCAGCAGCTCGTCAGTGCGGGTGCTGGCATTCTCGTCGACGATGCGCTGAGTCATGTTTTTCATGATCTCGGAGCCTTCGGAAGTCGTAGTGAAGCCGACCATCGGAGAGCCGGTGCTCATGTCAATGTAGGCTTCGTCAATGATATCACCATGGGCTTCGGGGATCTTCTTGACCCAATACTTCACAATGGTGGTCTCGCCGGTTTTGGCGTCGGTGCGCTCGTCGGCGAGCACTTCATACATGGCGCTGGGGCCATTGGGATTGCCGGGGTTGAGCGGCAGGCTTTTCAAGTCGCCCACGTTGTCTATTGGTCCTCTGTTAGGATCTGAATTCGGGCGCAGGTAGCGGTGCCCGGTGCGGAAGTCCAAACGCGCAGCCTTA